>DATEKH010000137.1:0-46244 GCA_035277525.1 Allostellaceae bacterium | reverse complement strand
CACGAGCTGCGCGGGGTTCAAGAGTTGCGGACGCATGATGTTGATCCTCTCCGGTTATCGGCAATCTATCTGGAATCACACTTACCGGATATGGCGCCCTGTCGACGCCCCACCTCACCCCAACCCTCTCCGCCCCTCAGGGGCGGAGAGGGAGGGACCCGCTCCTGAGCTTGGCGAAGGGGCGGGAGGGTGAGGTGGGGCGAATCATAGGTACGCGTTGGTCGGTATTGATTGGGTCTCTCAATCCTTCGGCAGCGGAAACTTCTCGAGATATTGCCGGTACTCGTCCTCGAGGTCGATTTGCAACGCGGCCAGCATGCGCACGGTCGAGCAATAAGAGCAGATCGCGAGGAAGAGGTCGATCAGCTTTTCATTGTCGAGATGCCGGCGCAGCACGGCGAAGGTCTCGTCCGAGAGCTTGATCTCGTCGGCGAGCTCGCGCGCGGCTCTCAGCACCGCCTTGGTCAGCGGATCGAGCGCGGTGGGGCGGCCCGCCGTGTCGTCGGCGATGGCGCGGATATCGGCCTCGCTGACGCCGAAGCTCAGCCCGATCTGGACGTGATGCGCGTATTCATAGGGCGAGCGCGCGAGATAGCCGACCTGGAGGATCGCCATCTCGCGCAGCCGCGGATCGAGCTTCGAGCCGTGGCGGATATACATGGCGCCGGTGGTCGAAGCGCGCGCCGCGCCGGGGCTGTGAGCGAGAAGCCGCGTCAGGTTGATATCGCGCAAGATGTCGCGATGCTCGGGTGCAACGTCCTCTTTGTTCAGATAGGGAAACCGGGCCATCACATTCTCCCATTGTCCATAAGGCAATCGTTGGTCGCTGGAGATCGGCCGTGCGTCCCTCGACTTCGCTCGGGATGAGGCGGTTTTCTTAATGCCATCAAAAATTTCTCCTCACCCTGAGCGCGCGCGAAGCGCGCAGCCGCCCTTCGTCAAGCTCAGGAGGCGCGGGATGCTCGTGCAGCGATCATATGCGATCGCCCTCATTTTTTAATCCCACCCTCGAGCCGCGATGCCGCGAGCAGCACGGCCTCGATGATCGGCTGATAGCCGGTGCAGCGGCAGAGATTGCCCGAGAGACATTCCCGGACCTGCGTCTCGTCGGGATGCGGCACATCGCGCAGCAGCTCGGCCGCAGTGCAGAGAATGCCGGGCGTGCAGAAGCCGCATTGCAGCGCGTGCTTTTCTCGGAACGCCTCTTGCAGCGACGACAGCGACCCGTCGGCCGGCGAGAGGCCTTCGACCGTGGTGATCTCTTGTCCGTTCGTCTGCACCGCGAGCATGAGGCAGGACCGCGCGCTGAGGCCATTCAAAAGAATGGTGCAGGCGCCGCAGACGCCATGCTCGCAGCCCAAATGCGTGCCGGTGAGGCCCAGATCGTGGCGCAGGAAATCGGCGAGGCTCAAACGCGGCTCGACCTCGCGCTCGTAAAGCGTGCCGTTGACGGTGACCGCGATGCGGCGCTTTTGGATCATGCTGCGCTGCGCTCGGCCGCGCGGCGCGCCGCCTCTTCGAGCGCGCGGCGCGTCAGCACGCGCGCCAGATGCTGGCGATAGGCGGCGCTGTAATAGGCATCGCTCATCGCCTCGATCTTGCTGGCTTCCTCGGCGGCGGCGAGAAAGGCCTCGCGCGCGGGCACCGCGCCTTTCAGCAGCGCGACCGCCTTTTCGGGCCGCGCCGGAACCGGCCCGATGCCCGAAAGCGCCAGGGCAGCGCGCGCGATCCGCCCGCGCGGATCGAGCTCGAGCAGTGCGCTTGCGGCGACAATCGCGAAATCGCCGTGGCGGCGCGCGAGCTCGAGGAAGGCATAGCCGTGCCGTGCGCTCCACGGCTTCAACGTCACCGCGGTCAAGATCTCGTCCGGCTCGAGCGATGTCGCCATGAAGCCCGCGGCAAACGTGTCGAAAGCGAGCACGCGCTTGCCGCGCGCGCTCTCCGCCTCGAGCGTGCCGTCATGGAGCGCCGCCAGATTGACGAGCTCGGCGGCGGGATCGAGATGGCAGAGCGAGCCGCCGATCGTGCCACGGTTGCGCGTCTGGCGGTGCCCGACATGAGCGAGCGCCTCGCGCATCACCGGGCAGAGCCGCTTGACTTCGGCGGAGAACTCGATGTCGCGCTGGCGCGTCATCGCGCCGAAGCGCAGCGCGCCGTCCTTAACCGTGATTCCGGCCAGGCTCGCGATTTTGTTGAGGTCGATCAGGTGATCCGGCGTGACGTAGCGGAAATTCATCATCGGCATGAGCGACTGGCCGCCGGCCAGCAGCCGCGCATTCTCGTGCCGCGCGAGGAGCGCGCTCGCCTCGGCGACGCTCGCCGGATCGTAATAGGCAAAGGGCGCGGGCTTCATGCTTTCGCCCTGCTTTAATTCAAATGGCGCGGTGTTACGTCCTTCTCCGCGCGAAGCGGGGAGAGGGAAGGGTCCCATCGCTCGTCAGAGCGATGGGGAGGGTGAGGTGCAGCGCCGTCGCACAATCGTTCTGCCATCGCCACCCACCTCACCCGCTCGCTTCGCTCGCGCCCTCTCCCCCCAAAGGGCGGAGAGGGCTATGGGCGGCTGCGTCCATTCGTTCGGAATTTGCTCTAGCGCGTCAGCGTGCGCCAGCGCAACAGCCGCCGCTCGGCCGCGACCAGCACCTGATTGGTGCAAAGCCCTAAGACGCCGAGCACGATGATTCCGGCATAGAGCTCGGGGCTGCGGAAGCTGCGCTGCGCCATCAGGATGTTGAAGCCGAGCCCGCTTTGCGCCGATTGCATCTCGGTGACGATGGCGAGGATGAGCGCGATGGCGAGGCTGACGCGCACGCCGGCGAAGATATCAGGCAGCGCGCTCGGCAGAGCCACCTTCCACAAGAACGAGACGCTGCCCATGCGCATCGCGGCGGCCATTTCGGTGAGCTGCGGGTCGACGCTGCGGAAGCCGTGATAGGCGCCCAGGAGCACCGGCCACAGCGCGCCGAAGGCGATCACCGACACCGCCATCTTGCTGGTGAGGCCGAGAAACAGGATCGCCGGCGGAATGACCGCCGAGGCCGGCAACGGGCGCAGATATTCGAGCAGCGGCTCGAGATAGGCGCGGGCCCGGCCCGAGCGCGCGATCGCCGCGCCGAGGAGAATGCCCGCCAGCGAGGCCAGCACCCAGCCATAGAACATGCGCAAGGCGGTCGCCGCCATCGGCTGCCACAGATCGCCGCGCTGCTCCATCGCGACGAGCGCCGCAAAGGTGCGCGTCGGCGAGGGGAAGAACACCGGCGAGATGAGGCGTGCATCGGCCGCCAGCTGCCAGAGATAGATCAGCACCGCCGCGAAGATCACCGCAAGAAGCTTCAGGCCGAGGCCGCGCGGCTTCATCGCACGCCTCCGACCTGGAAGCGCTTGAGCCAGCGCCGATCGACCGTCAGCAGCAGCATGTTGAAGAGCCAGCCGGCAAACGCGATCCACAAGAGGTCAGCCCACATCAGATCGGGCCGCAGCGATTGCGCAGCGATGATCATGCCATAGCCGAGGCCTTGCGGGTTGAGCACGATCTCGACCGTGACGGCGACGACCAGCGCGACATTGGCGCTGACGCGGATGCCGATGGCGATGCGCGCCAGCGCCGCCGGCAGCACGATCTCGCCCATGCGGCGCAGCGGCTGCATCTCGAGCATGCGCGCGATCTCGAGAAGCCGGGGCTCGATCGCACGCACCGCGGTGACGGTGACGATGAGGATCGGCCACACCGCGGCGAAGGTCACGACCATTACCTCCATGCGGACGCCGAAGCCGTAGATCAAGAGCGCCAAGGGGATGATCGCGACCGCCGGAACCGGACGAATCGTGTCGAGGGTCGGGCCGATCACCGCTTCGAGCGTCGGGCTCAAGCCGATGACCGTGCCGATCGCGATGCCGATGGCGGCGCCGAGCGCGAGCCCCAAGAGCGCCGATTGAAAGGTCTGCAACGTCGCCAGGAGCAGCGAACCGTCGAGCAGCGCATGCCAGCCGGCGACGACGATCACCGAAGGCTGCGACATGGTGTCGGGCGGCAGGATACCGGCGCGCGCGCCCAATTCCCAAAGCGCGATCAGGATCGCGGGAATGACCAGCCCGCGCAGCTTTGCGATCATGGCGCCCTCCCGCCCGCGCCTCGACAGCGAGAGCGGCGACTATATGAAGCGCGCGGGAAGGGGTCAAACCCGCGCGCTGCACGCGGCATCCTTTCGCCGCTGCAAAAGCCCTCACCCTCCCGCGCTCCGCGCGGGTCCCTCCCTCTCCCGCGACTGCGGGAGAGGGTGCCGAGCGAAGCGAGGCGGGTGAGGGTGTGCCGGTGTGGTGCGCGTCTGCTTGTAGAGCATCATTGAAGATTGTTCAGAGCGAACGCACGGCAGGTTTCCAGCGAAAGGCGATCATCCTTACTCTTTCCTTCCCATCACACGTCGCGTGGCATAGCCTTGCGGGATAACAAGCCGCAACGAACAGAGGGAGGAGGCCGAGATGCGCATCATTTCCGCCATCGCTATCGCCGCCATTCTGGGTTTGACGGCCGCCGCGGCGCAGGCCGAGCCGGTAAAGATCAGGACCGGCTGGATCACCGTGCCGACCTCGCTGGCGCCCATTCTCTTTGCCAAGCCCGAGCTCGCGCGCCATTACGGCAACTCCTATACGCTCGAGCCCGTGCATTTCGCCGGCACCGCGCCGATGATCACCGCGCTCGCGACCGGCGAGCTCGACATCGCCGAGCTCGCCTTCGCCTCCTTCGGCAACGCGGTGCAGAACGGCCATATGAACGATCTGCGCATCATCGCCGACGAGCTCCAGGACGGGCATCCCGGCTATCTCTCGAACGGGTTTCTCGTTCTGAAGGACAGCCCGATCAAGACGATCCGCGATCTGAAAGGCAAGACGATCGCGACCAACGTGATCGGCGCCGGCACCGACATCGCGACGCGCGCCTATCTGCGCCGCGTCGGGCTCGAGGCCGATCGCGACTACACCGTGATCGAGGGCAATTTCTTCGCCATGATCCCGATGCTGACCTCGCACAAGGCCGATCTCGTCACAACCATTCCCGCCACCATGAACGATCCGCGCTCGCTAGCGGTCGGGCGGGTGCTCTTCGAATTGAAGGATGCGATGGGCGGGGTGACGCAAATCCTGATGCGCGTGGCGCGCGCGGGCTTCATCGCCAAGCACCGCGCCGCGCTCGTCGATTCCTTCGAGGACGAGATCCGCGAGCTGCACTGGTATCTCGACCCGCAAAACCACGAGGCGGCCGTCGCCATCGTCTCGAACTACACGAAAATCCCGAAGGAGCGGCTCGATCCCTGGCTCTTCACGACCAAGGACACCTATCGCGATCCGAACGATCTGCCCGATCTCGCGGCGCTGCAGCGCAATCTGAAGACGCAGAAGGAAGCGGGGTTCCTGAAGATCGACATCGACGTGAAGAAATACGCCGATCTGAGCCTCGTCAAAGAAGCAGGCGCACGCGTCAATGGCGAGGGCAGGAGCGTCAGCAAGTAAATCAATGCGGCGCGAACGGCTCGCGCGCGTGCGGAAGTGCCGAGCAAGCGAACTCCGCACTTGACTTTGTTCTTGTTTTGTTCTACAAAGAAATTCAAAGAACTTTGGCGCGACGGGGGCGGCGGTGGGCTTATCGGTCGAGGCTGGAAAGCCGTCCTCCAAGGCCGGGGCGAAACCGCCGCGGCTCATTCTCGATCCTGAGAATGTTGCGCTTGGTGACGGCGATATTCTCGTCAAGCACGCCGCCGATGGCGGCTATTTCTGTCTAGGGTTCGGCTCCGCCGCGTCGTTTCTGCGCGCGGTGGATGAAGCCCCAGCGTTTGATGATCTCGTCGATACCGGACGTGTTGGCGAGCTGATTATAAAAGGGCCCGAGTCATCGCTCGCCAAAAGCGCTGATCTTTCACTGCGACGGCTCGGCGCTGCGGTCGCGCTGGCGAAAGGCGGCTACAACCCCGACGAAGCGCGGGACGAGGGCGGGCGCTGGACGGGTTCGGGTGGGGCCGCAGCGACCGCGGGCGCCGCAGCCGCTGACTTGTTCAGCGCGCCGGCGCTCATTCCAGCGCTCCGACAATTCGTGGCCGGACTCTTGCCGTCAGGAGCGGCGGGAGTGGGCGGCGCCGTCGCGGCTCTCGGCGTCCTTGTCATTCCGACCAACCGCAGCCTCATCTCCGAAGGTTCCATCCCCGACGAGCCCGGCCTCTCCTATCGCTTCGATCAAGGCACGGGCGTTCTGACCTTTACGCGGGAGCGCGATGACGGGAACAAGGAGGTGATCTTTGAAGGCCGGCGCATCGGCGAGAATGTCTTCCAAGACCGCGAAGGGAACGTCATCGGCCGCGATATCGGCGGCAGCCTAGTTATCGATCCTGATATGATTCCTGCCTATCGATCGAATGCAGCAGACGATGCATCTTCACAATCCGGCGTAGGCACTGATGCCGCGGTCAACTCGAAGCCGAAGCTCTGCCCTGATCCGGGACCGGACAAACCGGGTCGAAAGACGGAGAAAGACATCGCTTATGAAATGTATGTGGGCACGTTGGTCAACGGCGAGCCATTGGGCTACGGCTTGGCAGTGAGATTGATGAGTCCGGTCGATCGAGAGTACGTCTATTTTGACAATTGTCGGCTTACGAATGGCGACATGATAGATGCCAAAGGGACCGGTTATCTGAACTTACGCGGAAAAAAGAGCCCGATCCCCTGGCTTGGGGCGGAAGCGAAGATGCTGCGCCAGTCAGAAAGACAGATCGAAGCTGCGCAGGGTCGGCCGATCGAATGGTACTTCGCCGAAAAGGAGATCGCTGATCACGTTCGCGACCTCTTCGCGAGAAATAACCGTAATATTGCGATTATCTATGCGTCCCCGCCCGACCTGCCGATCTTTAAATGTGAATTTCTCCTTGATGAGGGAGCCGCTCCCGATGAGCTTCGACATATTTCTGCAGTGCTACCGTAACGGTGAGGCGGCGAGTTTCAAACGTGCCGTCTTCGACGAGATTTTCGAAACCCAGAACGACAGAATTGAGCGTGACTTCGTGCAGCCGCGATATTCGGACGGCAGCGGTGGCGACATCTATGTCGACGAGAACGACGTCCAGTGCATCATGTTCAATCACTGCGGCGGTGACATCTTCTGGGCGAAAGTCTGCGAGCTGCTCTATGTCACCAAATCGGTGATCTTCTGGCCGGACGACAAAGGCCACAACTCGGTCATCGCGAATACCGACGCGCTGAAGCATTTGCCGTCGACTTGGGTCGAGGACTTCGGCGAGGTGAACATTGCCCATAACGGCCCCGAGCTCGAAGCCTTCATTTATAGCTAAGTCCAGGCGCGCTCAGGTGGATTTTGAATATTGCGAAACGAAGCCAATCGATCTTTTGAATAGCGATGGTCATGTGCATTCGATCGGGAGGGGCGCCATGAGCTGGGATATTTGGCTGCAGTGCTTTCACGAGGGCGAAGTCGCAAAGTTTCCCTCGGCGATCGTCCACAAAGCGTTTCAACCCTTTGCCGTACGTGAAGATAGGGGCGACGAGGAAGGCGAAGGACATTGGCGTCTCTTTGGTACAGGCAGTCATACGACCATGTCGATGGACGATGGGCCGATGGTTGAGGGTTTGGCGATCAATCGTCCGGCAGGGCCGCCGGAGTTTTGGGAAGCGCTACTCGGGGTTATGCGACAGACCTCGACCGTCTTTTATTGGCCGGGCGAAGGCGCTGCTGTCGCGGATGCGGCGGTCATTCCGCACTTGCCTCCGGAACTCGTCAAAGGCGTCGGGGGCGTTACCGTCGTCAGCACGATCGAAGAGCTGTTCGATCTCATGAAAAAGGCGTGATCTGTCCGAAACGAAGCCAATTTTGTGGGCATCACCGCCCCGTGCCGTCGGGAAAGATCGCTTGGCGGCCGAGCTGCTGCCAGGCCATGGGCGCGCCGCATTTCTCGGCGGCCTCGGCGGCCGGGAGCGAGCGGTCCCAGAACGCGGCGATGAAGCGCCGCCCGGTGACGGCGTCGGTCGCGTCGGAGACCAGCCACAGCAATGGCGGGACCATGATCTCGGGCTGGATGAGGCGGCGCTTCTGCTCTTCGGTGAAGGAGTTGCCGACGAGCCGCGTGTTGACCGGCCCGCCGGGCACCAGGATGTTGACGGTGACGCCGGTGCCTTCGAGCTCTGCGGCCATGATGCAGCAATGCGCCTCGTTCGCGGCCTTGGAGCCGCCATAGGGCAGCATTCCCTTGCGCCACATGGAATCGAGGCTCGTCGTCACGTTGATGATCCGCCCCCAGCTTTGCGCCAGCATCGGCTTCACCGCCTCGCGCGTCATGAGAAAGGGCGCGACCGTGTTGACCTCGAGGATGCGGCGGAAATCGGCGGGCGCCATGTCGCGGAAATCCTTCCCCGGCGTGACGCCTGGCCGCACCGTGTTGGGCCCGATGCCGGCATTGTTGACGAGCACGTCGAGCCGGCCGAACCGCGCGAGCGCCTCCTCGACGATCACCGCGGCGCTCTCATCGCGCCCGACATCGGCGGCGATAACCGCGATCCGCTCGGCATCGCCGCGCGCCTCGGCCTCGCGTCGCAAGCTCTCGAGCACGTCGCCATCGATGTCGCTCGCGAGCACGCGCAAGCCCGCATCGATCAGGCCCAAAGCCATGGCCCGGCCGATGCCGCGCCCCGCGCCGGTGACGATCGCGACCTTGCCGTTCTCGGTTGCCGTCATGGCTTTGATCCTTCCTTGCCGCCAATGCAGCTTGACGCGCGGCGCCGCTCCTCTGTCAAGCGCGGCCGCGCGAAATTGCAAACCGGCTGCGTGCGTGACATTCTGGCCGCTCGTGCGAGACGCAAGAGAAGCGCCGAGGGAGGATGACATAGCCGCGCCGCATCGCATCGATGTTCATCATCACGTCACGCCGCCGAGCTTGCTCGGCGAGAAGATACGCGCGGGCGCGGGCGGCGGGCCGACCTATGGCTGGACCATCGAGAAGACTCTCGCCGATATGGAGGCGGGCGGCGTGCGCGCGGCCATTATCTCGACGCCGCACCCTATCGGCGTCTGGCCCGATCCCCAGAACACGCGCGGGCTGACGCGCGAGTGGAACGACTATGTCGCCGGCCTCGCGCGCGATTATCCGGGCCGCTTCGGCCAATTCGCGATGCTGCCGATTCTCGATATCGAAGGGAGCCTCATCGAGATCGAATACGCGCTCGATGTCTTGAAGGCCGACGGCATCAATCTCATGACCAATATCGGCGACAAATGGCTGGGCGATCCTTACTACGCGCCGATCTTCGAGGAGCTCAACCGGCGCAAGGCGGTGGTCTACACGCATCCCGACGCGCCCAACTGCACCAGGGGCGTGCTGCCGGGCCTGCGCGACGCGGTGATCGAGTTCGGCACCGACACGACGCGGGCGATCGCGCGCCTGCTCTTCAGCGGCGCTGCCGCGCGCTATCCCGAGATCAGGTGGATTTTCTCGCATGGCGGCGGCACCGCTCCGTTCCTCGCCGAGCGCCTCATCCGCTTCGCCGCGACGGAGAAAGGCATGGCGGCGCAAGTGCCCGAGGGCGTGCTCGCTTATCTCAAGCGCTTTCACTACGACACCGCGCAGGCGGCGCATCCTTGGGCCTTGGCGTCGCTGATGCGCCTGGTCGAAATCTCGCAGGTCCTGTTCGGCACCGATTTCCCCTGGCGCACGGCCGCCGAAACCGCGCAGGGCCTCAGGGATTTCGGCTTTTCCGCCGGCGATCTGCGCGCGATCGATTGCGGCAATGCCGAGCGGCTGTTGCCGCGCTGGGGGCGGTGAGGCGGCCGCATCCGGTCGCCGGCCGCGCCGGTGCGGCCGATCCCCGGGGCTCGCTCTATCGGCAAGGCCTATCGACTTATAGTTAGCTCCTATATATCATTATTGGCGCCTGCGGACGGGCTTCGCGGCTCGCCCGCGGCGGCAATTGGGACCGGGCGAGCAGGCGCAAGGATGCGCGAGGAAGACCAGGACGCGGTAGCGGAGACAGGCGGGCTCGCGGCCTCGTCCGAAATCCTGCTCGGCTATCGGCTGTGGCAGGCGAATCACCTGTGGCAGCGGCAGGTCGGACGCCACTTGAAGCCCCTCGGCCTGACGCCAGTGCAATATGTGCTGCTCGCGGCGGCCAATCATCTCATGAGCCGCGGCGAAGCGCCCTCGCAGATCCGTCTCGCCGATTACACCGGCGTCGAGAAGATGATGGTTTCGAAAAATCTGCGCGCGCTCGCGGCGGATGGCTATGTCTCGCGCACCGCTTGCGAGGAGGACCGGCGCATCGTCGAGGTGCGGCTGACCGGGGCGGGCAGAGATCTTCTCGAGCGCGCCTTTGCCGCGGCGCGCGTCGCGCATGATTCCTTTTTCCGGTCCCTCGGCACGGAAGGGAAGCATATGAACGCGCTGCTGCGCACCCTCATCCACGGCCATCGCGTCTGACGCGGCGGCGCCGATTGACCCTCGCGGAACGATCAGCAAAGATGGCTTCGCGACAATAAACGGCGAGGGGCGCTCACGATGGATTTGCACCTTCAGGGACGCACGGCGCTCATCACCGGCGCATCGAAGGGCATCGGCCTCGGCGTCGCGCAATGCTTCGCTTCGGAAGGCGTCAACCTCGTCCTCGCCGCGCGCTCCAAGGATCAGCTCGAGGCCAACGCAGCCGAGCTGCGCGGCAAATGGAAGATCAAGGTCGACACCATGGCGCTCGACCTGTCCAATCAGGCGCAGCGCGACCAGCTCGTTCAGCGCTTTCCCGATGTCGATATCCTCATCAACAATGCCGGCGCCATTCCGGGCGGTACGATCTTCGAGGTCGACGACAAGTCGTGGCGCGCGGGCTGGGATCTCAAGGTCTTTGGCTATGTCAATCTGACGCGCGCTTATTTCCGCCTGATGTCCGAGCGCGGCAAGGGCGTCATCATATGCATTTGCGGGCTCGGCGGCGAGAAGCTCGATTTCGGCTATATCGCCGGCGCCGCCGGCAACGCCTCATTGATGGCGTTTGCGCGCGCCATGGGCGGGCGGAGCGTCGATCGCGGCGTGCGCGTGCTCGCGGTCAATCCCGGGCCGGTCTTGACCGATCGCACGGTCTATCTCGGGAAAATCCGCGCCAAGCGCGAGCTCGGCGACGAGAACCGCTACACCGAGAGCTTCGCCCACATGCCCTACAAGCGGCCGGCGACGGTCGAGGAAGTGGCGCCCATGGTGGTGTTCCTCGCCTCCGATCATTCGAACTACATCAGCGGCACCGTCGTCACGATCGACGGCGGGATCGCGCATCGCAACGGCTGACCGCGGGAGGCGCTCATGCCCTTCGCCACGGCGTCAGACGGCGTCAAGCTCCATTACGAGACCGCGGGCGAGGGCCCGGCCATCGTCTTCGTGCACGAGCTCGCCGGAACGCTCCATTCCTTCGATCTTCAGATCGCGGCGCTGAAGCCGCGCTTCCGCTGCATCGCCTTCAATGCACGCGGCTATCCGCCTTCGGACGTGCCGGACGCAATCGATGCCTATTCGCAGGACATCGCCGCGGCCGATATCGGCGCGGTGCTCAATGCCGCCGGCGCGACAGACGCCCATGTCATGGGTGTCTCGATGGGATCGGCGGCGGCGCTGCAATTCGCGCTCGCGCAGCCCGCGCGCGTGCGCTCGGCCATTCTGTGCAGCATCGGCAGCGGCTCCGATGCCAAGCCCGAGGAATACACCGCGGCGATGGAAGGGATGGCGGCTCGGGTCGAGCAAAACGGCATGGCGCAGCTGCGCGAGAATTTCACCACCTCGCCAGCGCGGGTGAAGCTCAAGGACAAGAACCCTGCCGAATATGCGAAATTCCTGCGCGAGATTGAGACTTTCTCGATCAAGGGCCTGGCCAACACGATGCGCGGCGTGCAAAAGCGCCGTCCGCCGCTTTATGCGCATAAGGAGCGCATCGCGGCGATGAAAGTCCCGACGCTCGTCGTGCTCGGCGGCGACGATCAGGGCTGCGCCAAGCCCAGCCACTTCCTTGCCGAGACCTTGCCCGGCGCGCGGCTCGAGATCCTGCGGCACACCGGCCACGGGGTGAACCTCGAGGAGCCGCAGCGCGTCAATCGCCTCGTTGAGGATTTCATCGGCGCCGTCGAGAGAAACCGAAACTGATTGTCCCGCATCGTCATGCCTGGTCGGCGGGTACCGAGGAGTGTTGCGCCGATGCCTGAGAATGAGTGCAAAAGCATCCTGCGTTCTTCGACTACGCTTCGCTCCGCTCAGAATGAGGAAATATGGCGGATGGCATTAAGAAAAGTGCCTCATCCCGAGAGAAGTCGCCCTTCGTCAAGCTCAGGGGACGCACGGTCGCTTTCCAGCGCAATGCGATAACTCCCGGTTTCACGGGAGTGACGACGTTTATAGTAGGAGATCGTAATGCCGTTTCGTCCCGCATCCACCGCGCTGCAAGATTTGTTGGTCCTCGATCTGACGCGCGTGCGCGCCGGCCCCACTTGCGCGCGCGTGTTTGCCGATTGGGGCGCCAATGTGATAAAGATCGATGCGCGCGAAGAGGGCGGAACGGACGGCGGCGGCCCGTCGGATTTTTCGGCGCGTCACGATGCCGATTTCCAGAATCTCCACCGCAACAAGCGGGCGATGGCGCTCGACCTCAAGAATAAGGACGGGCTCGCCATTTTCCGCCGCATGGTGGAGAAGGCCGATATCGTGCTCGAGAACTACCGCCCGGACGTCAAGACCCGGCTCGGCATCGATTACGCGGCGCTCTCGGCCATCAACCCGCGCATCATCTATGCGAGCATCTCGGGCTTCGGCCAGGACGGACCTTATCGCGACCGGCCTGGCGTCGATCAGATCGCGCAAGGCATGTCGGGCTTGATGTCGGTGACCGGCGAGGAAGGCGGCGGGCCGATGCGCGCGGGCATCGCCGTCGGCGATCTCGCCGCGGGTCTCTGCGCGGCGATCGGCATTCTCGTCGCCCTCCATGAGCGCGAGCGCTCCGGCCGCGGCCAATGGGTGCAGACCTCGCTCTTGGAAGCGCTGCTGTTCATGCTCGATTTCCAGGGCGCGCGCTATCTTATGAAGGGCGAGGTGCCGCGTCAGGTCGGCAATAATCATCCGACCGGCGCGCCGACCGGCACCTTCAAGACGCGCGACGGTCATATCAACATCGCGCCGACGCCGCCGATGTGGCGCCGCTTCTGCACCGCGATCGGCCGCGAGGGTCTCGTCAACCATGCCGATTACGCGACGCCCGTTCTGCGGCGCAAGCATCGCGCGGCGCTCAACGCGCTCGTCACCGAATTCACCGAGAAGGAGACCACGGCGGCGCTGGTCGAGCGCATGAATGCGGCGGGCATTCCCTGCGGTCCGGTTTATACGATCGATCAGAGCTTCGCCGATCCGCAGGTGAAGCATCTCGGCATCGCCCAGAGCGTGAACTCGAAGGCGCTCGGGACCATCACGCTGATCGGCCAGCCCATGCGCCTGAGCCGCACGCCCACCTCCATGGTCTCCGGCGCGCCCGACTATGCCGAGCAGGCCGATGAGATTCTCGCCGAATTCGGCTACGGCAAGGCCGAGATCGAGGCGTTTCGCAGGAACGGCGCAGTCTAGGAGCGGACATGGATTTCGGCTTCAGCGACGAGCAGAAGATGCTGCGCGAGAGCGTCAGCAAGCTGATGGACAAGCATGCAACGCCCGACTACATCCGCCGCCTTGAGCGCGAGCAAGCTTACCCTTACGAGCTCTATGACGAGTGGATCAAGGCCGGGCTCCTCGCCATGCCTTTCCCCGAGGATTATGGCGGGCTCGGCGGCAACGCGATCGATCTCGCGATCATCGCCGAGGAAATTTCCTCGCGCAGCACCGATCTCTGCATGGCCTTGGGCGGCAGCATGTTCTGCGGCCTCAATCTCCTGCGCAAGGGCTCGGAAGAGCAGAAGCGCTATTGGCTGCCGAAGCTGTTGTCGGGCGAGATCCGGTTCTCGATCTCGATGTCGGAGCCCGATGCCGGCTCCGATGTCGGCGCGATGCGCACGACCGCGGTGCGCGAAGGCAATGGCTGGGTCGTCAACGGCCAGAAGCTCTGGGCCACGGGCGCCGCGGCCAAGAACAATGTCATCAACATGTATGTGAAGACCGACACCAAGGCGCATTACCGCCAAGGCATGTCGCTCTTCCTCATCGACAAGGACACGCCGGGCATCGAGATGCGGAAGCTCGACATGCTCGGGCGGCGCTGCACCGGGACCTATGAGATCTTCTTGAAGGACGTAAAGGTCCCGGCGGACAGGCTGGTGGGCGGCGAGGCGGGGCTCAACAAGGGCTTCGACTTCGTCCTCTCGGGGCTTCAGGTCGAGCGCGTCGTCTCCGCGGCGAGCTCCTGCGGCGGTGCGCGCGCGGTGGTCGACATCGCCTCGAGCTACGCCAAGGAGCGCAAGCAATTCGGCCGTCCGATCGGCACCTTCCAGGCGATCGCGCATATGCTCGCCGATATGGAGACCGAGGCCGAGGCCGCGCGCTCCTTGATGTACCGCGCCGCTTGGATGGTGGCCTCGGGCCAGAATGCGCTCAAGGAGATCACCATGGCGAAACTCTACTGCGCCGAGACCTATGCGAAGCTCGCCAATATGGGCATGCAGGTGCTCGGCGGCTACGGCTACAACATGGAATTCGACATGCAGCGCCATTATCGCGACGCGCGCGTCGCGACCGTCGCCGCGGGCTCATCGCAGATCCAGCGCAACCTCATCGCCAATTTGATGGGGCATAAGGTCCAGTAGAGCGCGCCGCACCGGCAATCGAGCGGAGGAAACCCATGGATTGCCGGTTTAGCGAAGAGCAGAACCTCCTGCGCGAGAGCGTCAAGAAGCTGATGGCGAAGCACTGCCCGCCCGAGACGATGCGCAAGATCGACCACGAGAAGATTTATCCCTACGCGCTCTACGACGCCTGGGCCGAGGCGGGGCTGCTCGCGCTGCCCTTCGCCGAGACCTATGGCGGGCTCGGCGGCGGCGCGGTCGACGCCTGCCTCGTCATGGAGGAGATATCGCGCACCAGCGCCGATCTCAGCATGATGATCGGCGGCAGCCTTTTCTGCGGCCTCAACATCCAGCGCAAGGGCTCCGAAGAGCAGAAGCGCACTTGGCTGCCGAAGCTCGTCAAGGGCGAGATCAAAATGTCGATCTCGATGTCGGAGCCCGATGCGGGCTCGGATATCGGCGCGATGCGCACGGTTGCCCGGCGCGACGGCGATCACTGGATCATCGATGGCCAGAAGCTTTGGGCGACCGGCGCCGGCGCAAAGCACAACGTCATCAACGTTTACGTGAAGACCGATCCCAAGGCGCATTACCGCCAGAGCCTGTCGCTCTTTCTCATCGACAACGACACGCCCGGCGTCGAGCTTCGGAAGCTCGACATGCTCGGGCGCTATTGCACCGGGACCTACGAGATCTTCTTCAAGGAGGTGCGCGTGCCGGCCGAGCGCCTCATTGGCAGCGAGAACAAGGGCTGGGATTGCGTGATGTCGGGGCTTCAGGTCGAGCGCGTCATCGCCGCGGCCTCGGATGTCGGCGGCGCGCAGGGCTGCGTCGATCTCGCACTCGCCTATGCCAAGGAGCGCAAGCAATTCGGCCGTCCGATCGGCACCTTCCAGGCAATCGCGCATATGCTCGCCGATATGGCGACCGAGGTCGCGGCGGCGCGCGCCCTCGTCTATCAATGCGCATCGCTGGTCGATCGCGGCGAGGACGCGCTCAAAGAGATCACCATGGCAAAGCTCTTTGCGTCCGAGACCTACGCCAAGGTCGCAAATATGGGCATGCAGATTTTCGGCGGATATGGCTATAACCGCGAGTTCGACATGGAGCGCCATTATCGCGACGCGCGCGTCGCGACCGTCGCGGCTGGCACCTCGCAAATCCAGCGCAATCTCATCGCCGGGCTGATGGGGCTGAAGCCGCAGTAGGTATCGGGCTAAGGCCTGCCTTGATGAGGCGGAATCCAATGAGCCGCGCGAGGATAAACCCTCTCGGCCCGTTTTCGGGGGGAGAGGGTGCGAAGCCGGCGCAAGCCGGCCGAGCAGGAGAGGTGGGTGTCTGTAACAAGCACCACCTCACCCTCCCATTGCTGCGCAATGGGTCCCTCCCTCTCCCTCGCTTCGCGGCGGAGAGGGTGATTTCATCGTCTCCAATCTGCTCAGCCCAAGTAACCGCGCCCGCGCCAGAAACGCTCGGCCGCGGGATGAAGCGGCACGAGCTGCGGCGTGTCGCGTGCGTCACGGGCCATGCGCTCGACCGGCAGCGGTCCGGCTTCCTCCCAGGGAATGCGCGCCTTGCGCGCATCGAGCCCGGCGCAGATTTGCTCAACCAGCGCGTCCTCGGCGTTTTCACGGACGAAGATCGTCCAGCCGCTGAAATCGAGCGTCAGCACGTCGCGCGGCAGCTTGGGGAAATCGCGCTTCGGCATGAGCGCGCGGTGATAACCCATGGCTTCAAGCGTCCTCATCGTCGCCTCGGCCAACGGTAACACCCTGATCCCGGCATCGAGCGCCTCGTTCACCCAGTAAGGTGCCGCCTCGTCGAAGATCGCATCGATCTCGCCGCGCAGCAGCGCCGCGAATTTCGGCGAGTCCGGATAGGGAAGCGCGCCTTCCATCCTGATGGCGCTGCCCCAAGCCTCGAGGTCCGCGCGCGAGAACCCGGCTGCGGCCGCGGCATCGTCGAACATCGCATGGAGCGTGTGGTCGGGCGTGCCGCGCATCGAGACGCGGAGCTTCGGGCGTTTTGCGGCGATATCCTCGAAGCTTTCGAGGCCGGTCTCGGGCCGCACGGCGAAGACGAACTGGTCCCAGGACGGAATGACCCCGATGGCGCGTACCGGCTGTGGCGTTCTGAACTGACCTTTGCCGCGCAAGGCGACCGAGAGCACGCAGGCGGGGTTGATGATGCCGAGATCGGCCTCGCCCCGCGCAACGGCTTCGATCCCCTCGGCGGTGCTCGAGCCGAACAAGGTCACCGTCTTGCCGCCGGGCTTGGTTGCGCGCAGCACGGCCTTGGCCTGGTAAAAATCGGGCTGGGCCTGCGGGTCGTTGCCGCCGATCATCTCGGAGGCGATCTCCAAGACGAGACGCGAGCGGGTGACGTTCGGGTTGGTGACGATCATCGGCATTTCGGCCTGCCTCGCGTTTGCGTGCGGCTCACGGCTTCACCGGAACGAAATGCGTGGTGAAGAGCTCGTCATCGGCGGGCTTCGTGTCGAGCGTCCCCATTTCGACGAAGGACTGCTTCAGCACCTCCACCGCCTTGGGATCGAAGCGTCCGTCACCCGTCAGCATCGAGATCTCGTAGTCATAGGTCTCGCTTGCGACCGTCGGGCTTTGCTTCAGCACGCGCTCGGCGGTCGCGACGGTTTGCGGCTTGTGCGACTTCATGAAGGCGATCGACGCGAAAAAGCCTTTGAGGAAGCGCTCGATCACCGCTGGATTCTCGGCGAGGATGTCTTTGCGGGCAAAGACGACATGAGTGATGAAATGCGGCGCGTATTTGTCCATGCCGATGACGATCCGGGCCTGGCCTTGCTCTGCGAGCTGATAGCCCGCTTCGGTGGCGAGCACCGAGGCGTCGATCTGATGCGCCTTCAAGGCGGCGAGGCTTGCGGCGATCGCGCCCAGCGGCACGGTCTGCACGCCGCTTTGGCCCCAACCCTCCTGAACCGCCATCTGCTTGGCGAGCCAATCGGTCAGCGAGCCGACGGTGGAGACGCCGATGAGCTTGCCGCGCAGATCGGCGACGGTCTTGACCGGCGAATCCGCGAGCACGATCGCCGAGATGTTGCGCGGCGGCCCGGCAAAAGCGGCCACAGCGATGGCCGGCGAGCCCTTGGCCGCGAACGCCATGCCGGGTCCGCTGCCGAGGCCGAAATCGATGCTCTTGGCGGCCAGTGCCTGCTGCACCTTGGCGTCGCCCGCGAGCGCGACGATCTCGACCTCGATCCCGTATTTCGCGAACAGTCCTTGCTCGATCCCGACATCGGCGGGAAGGAAGGTCCAGGCGAGCCCCTGCGCCTTGCCGACCCGGAGCTTGTCCGCGGCCAGGGCGCCGCTTGCCGCGGCGCAGAGCAGCGCCGCGACCAGGCCAACGACGAGAAATGTCCACCGTCTGTCGCGCTTCATCGATCCTCCCCGAAGGCTCGCGCCGCGCGCGATGCCGTTTCTTCGTCGCCGCCTTGTTCCACATCCCTCTCGCCGGCGCAAGGCGGATCATCGGCCAGGACGGGGGAAGCGTTTACGGCGCCGTCGCGCGCCCTGCTAAGATGCGGCATCGCAATGAGGCGGCCATGAGGATGACATGAGCGAGACGCAGTTGGGCGGCAACACGGTTCTGGTCGAGTTCGAGAATGGCATCACCTGGGTCACGCTCAACCGGCCCGAAAAGCGCAACGCCATGAACCCGACGCTCAACAGCGAGATGACCGCGGTACTCGAGGCGCTCGAAGTCGATGATCGTTGCGGCGTGCTGGTCCTCACCGGCGCGGGCGACTCCTTCTCCGCTGGAATGGATCTGAAGGAATTCTTTCGCGAATCCGACCGCCTGCCGCCCGAGGCCTGGGGACAGATCGCGCGTCAGGCGCAAATCTGGCAGATGCAGCGCTTGCGCTTTTTTCCTAAGCCCACCATCGCCATGGTGAATGGCTGGTGCTTCGGCGGCGCCTTTAATCCGGTAATCGCTTGCGATATCGCCATCGCGGCGGAAGAGGCGACCTTCGGCCTCTCCGAAGTGAATTGGGGCATCATTCCGGCGGGCAATGTGCTGCGCTCGATTTCCTCGGTGCTCCGAACCTCGGACGGGCTCTATTACGCGTTGACGGGCGACACCTTCAACGGCATCGAGGCGGCGAAGATGGGCCTCGTTCGCTCCGCCGTGCCGCGCGCCCAGCTTCGCGAGGAAACCCGCAAGCTCGCGCAGAAGCTCTTGAGCAAGAGCCGCGCCACGCTGCGCGCGGTCAAACATGCCTATCGCCACATGTCGGAGATGTCGTGGGACGCCTCGGAAGACTATCTGATGGCGAAGCTCGATCAGCTTCGCTTGACCGACCCCGAGAAGGGCCGCCAGCAAGGCATGAGTCAATTCCTCGATGAAAAATCCTATCGGCCGGGCCTGGGCGGCTTCACGCGCAAGGAATAGCAGCCGGCAATCGCAAATGACTGATAGCCCCACCCGCTCGCTGGCGCTCGCGGCCTCTCCCTCAAGGGGCAGAACGATCGTCGATCGCTGGAGGTCGGCCGTGCGTCCCTCGACTTCGCTCGGGATGAGGCGCTTTTTTTAATGCCATCAACCATTCCTCCTCACCCTGAGCGCGCGCAAAGCGCGCGGTCGAAGGGCGCAGGATGCTCTTGCAACGACGGATGCGATTGCCCTGCCCTCAAGGGGGAAGGCAAGTGACCTCATCGTCTCAACCTTCGGCCGTCACTCGGCTCTTGCGTCCCCGCTCGGTCGCGATCATCGGCGCCTCGGCCGATCCGCTCTCGGCGAGCGCGCGCGTGCTCGGCAATCTCGATCTCGTCGGCTTTTCGGGTACGGTGCACCTCGTCAGCCGCCGCGCGCGCGAGATCGGCGGCCGGGCCTGCGTCGCGAGCATCGACGATCTGCCGCCGGGCATCGACGCGGCGGTGCTGGTCGTGCCCGAAGCCGCCGTTGCCGACGCGGTGGCAGGCTGCGTTGCGCGTGGCATCGGCGGCGCGGTGGTGTTCGCCGCGGGCTTTGCCGAAACCGGGCCCGAAGGCCGCGACAAGCAGCAACGCATCGCCGCCATTGCGCGCGACGGCGGGTTCGCGCTCGACGGCCCCAACTGCATGGGCTTCACCAATTTCCTCGACCGTGTCTCGTTCTCTTTCGGCGCGGTCGAGACCGAGGTGCTGGCGCCCGGCCCAGGCGGCGCCGCGATCATCGCGCAAAGCGGCGCGATGATGGGCAACATCGCCGCGGCGCTCGGCGCCAAGGGCGTTCCGGTCAATTACACGATCTCCACCGGCAACGAGGCGGTGACGAGCGCAGAGGATTTTCTCGCCGCGATCATCGACGATCCGCAGACTGGCATCTTCGTGCTCTTCATGGAACAGATCCGCCGGCCTGCGTCATTTCTCGCGCTCGTCGAGAAAGCGCGGGCGCTCGGCAAGCCGGTGCTCCTGATGCATCCGGGAAGCAGCGAGCGCGGCCGGGCCTCGGCGCGCTCGCATACCGGCGCGCTTGCCGGCAACCACGCGGCGATGGAAGCGGTGCTGCGCCATCACGGCGTCGTGCTCGTCGATACGATGGACGAGCTGATCGATGCGGGCGTGCTGCTGGCGCGCTGGCCGCGCGGCGCGGAGAAAGGCGCCGCCATCATCAGCAATTCCGGCGCGGTGCGCGGCATCTCACTCGATTTCGGCGAGCGCATCGGCTTGCCGATCCCGAAACTCTCGCCCGAAAGCGAGGCGGCGCTGCGGCCGATCGTCCCCGCCTATGTCCCGGTCGACAATCCGCTCGATCTCGCGACCGCCGGCATGGGCCAGGCCGATATCTACGGCAAGACCGCGCGCATCATGCTGGCGGACGAGGCGATCGGCTGCGCCATCCTCGCCATGGTCCCGGGCACGCCGCAGCTGCAGATGGCCAAAGGCCGCTCGCTCGTGCCGATGATTCTGGCGGAAGCGAAACCCGTCGCGTTCGTCATGCTGGGCGACGAGGTGAAGCTGGTGGACGAATTCACCGCTCTTGTCACCGCGTCGCGTATCCCGTTCTTCCGCTCGCCCGACCGCGCCATGCGCGCCATGGCGCATGTCGTCGCCCAGGGCCGCCGGCAACGGAGCCTGCGCGACGCCCGTCCGGCGCCGGCCGCGCCCGCGCTCGGCCTTGACGGCGCGGGGCCGCTGCCCGAATACCGCGCGAAGTCCATTCTCGCTGCGGCTGGGATCGGGGTTCCCGCAGGCGCGCTCGCATCGGACCTCGCTGCGGCGCAGGCGATCGCCGCGCGTATCGGCTTTCCCGTGGCGATGAAGATTCAAGCGGCCGCGATCACGCACAAGACCGAGCTCGGCGGCGTCGAGCTCGGCATCCTCGCGCCCGAGATGCTCGCCGTAAGCTGGGAGAGGTTGCATGCTAAGCTGGCGCAAGCGCGTCCCGACATCCAACCCGATGGCGTTCTCGTCGAGAAGATGCACGCGGGCGGCCTCGAGATGATCATCGGCGCCAGGCGTGACCCCGAATGGGGACCGGTCCTCGTGGTTGGGCTCGGCGGTGTCTGGAGCGAAGCGCTCGACGATGTACGCTTGATGCCGGCGGGGCTCGGTGTCGAAGCGATCGAGGCGGAGCTGCGCCGGCTGAAATCAGCCAAGGTATTATCGGGCCTGCGCGGTGCGCCGTCCTGGGATATCGCCGCGGCTGCGCGCGCCGCCGAGCGTCTTGGCGCGCTGATGCTCGCCAATCCCGAGATCGAGGATATGGAGATCAACCCGCTTTCGCTCGCTGCGGCCGGTATGGGCGCGACCGCGCTCGACGCGCTCATCATCCTGCGCGAGACGCCGGTGCCGCTTCCGGCTTAGGGCCGCCGCCGCTAAACTCGGAAGGATATCGCCAGGGAGATTTGTATGGCCGATCCATCCGAGCGTCTCAACGCGCCGATCTCGACCCGCGAGCTCGAACGCCGCTGGACGGCGGTGCGCAAGGCCATGGAAGCGCAGCAGATCGATGTTCTGGTGATGCAGAACAACAACGATTTCATGGGCGGCTACGTCAAATATTTCACCGATCTGCCGGCAACCAACGGCTACGCGCTCTCGGTGATCTTTCCGCGCGACGACGGCATGACTGTGATCGGCCAGGGTCCGTTCGGCAATGACCGGATGCTGCCGCCGGAAGGAGACGGCATTCGCCGCGGCGTCAAGCGCCTGATGACCTCGCCGAGCTATGCCTCGGCGCCCTTCACCAAAGAGGTGGATGCGGTGCTCGCCGAAAAAGCGCTCGAAGCCTATTCGGGCGCGACCATCGGCCTCGTCGGCACAGCGGCGATGCCGGCCGCCTTCGCCGATTATCTGCGTCGCGGCAAGCTGTCGAACGCGAAATTCGTCGAGGCATCGGATCTCGTCGATGAAATCAAGGCGGTGAAGAGCGCCGAGGAGATCGAAATGATAAGGCGCACCGCGGCGATGCAGGATGCCTCGATGGCGGCGGCGTTTGCCGCCATGAAGCCGGGCATGAAGGATATCGAGGTCGCGGCCGTCGCGGAGCGCACCGGCCATGATTACGGCAGTGAGCAGGGGCTGTTCATGTGCGCCTCGGGCCCGGTCGGCACCGCGCCTTTGCAAGCCAACCGGCATTTCCAGAACCGCACGATTGCGGCCGGTGATCAGCTGAGCCTCTTGGTCGAGAGCAACGGCGCAGGCGGGTACTACACCGAGCTCGGCCGCACCGCGGTTCTCGGCAAGGTCTCGCAAGAGATGCAGGACGAGTTCGCCTTCGTGCTCGAGGCGCGCAATTTCACCCTGCGGCTGTTAAGGCCGGGTGCCTCAGGCAAAGAGATTTGGGACGCCTACAATCAATTCATGCGCGAGCACAAACGCCCGGAAGAAAAGCGCCTCTATTGCCACGGCCAGGGCTATGACATGGTCGAGCGCCCGTTGGTTCGCTTCGACGAGCCGATGCGGCTCAAGGCCAACATGGTGCTGTCCTGCCACCCGACCTATGCGCTGGCGGGATCGTTCAACTGGGCTTGCGACGACTATCTCATCACCGAGAGCGGTGTCGAAAGGTTGCACAAATTCCCGGAGAAAATCACCGAGCTCGGCTGAGCGCCGCGGAAAAGCCCGGCGCGACGACGCTCGGACGCAAGCGCGCTTGCGCGGGAGGCCAAGTCTCGATTATGACAACCTGCGCGTGTTACAAGCCGGTTGGGCTGCGCGGCTTGCAATAAAAAGGAGTACATTTCGGTGACAAGCTACCGATTGTTGACCTATCAATTATCCGATGGGCCGCGCGCCGGCATCTTGGTCGGCGACATCGTCTATGACCTCGCCACCATGGCCGGGCGCCCCGCCTATGTGACCGTGCGCGGCGTGCTCGAGGATTGGAGCAATGCCCGGGCGCTGCTCGAGGCGGCGGCCGACTCCGCGCCCGGAAAATTCGGCCGGCGCTTCGACGAGGTGGAGCTGCTGGCGCCGATCCTTTATCCGCCGACGATCTATTGCGCCGGCGCCAATTACACCGATCACGTCGCCAATATGGCGCGTATCCAGAACATCCCGATGGAGCCCGATCCGCACGAGCTGGGTCTCCGTCCCTGGCATTTCATCAAGGTCTCGCGCGCGATCGTCGCCTCCGGCGCCGCGGTCGAGCTCGCCTCGGAAAAGCTCGATTGGGAGGCCGAGCTCGGCCTCGTCATCGGCACGAGGATGAAGAACGTGCCGCTGGAGCGCGCCCTCGATCACGTCGCCTTCTACACGATCGGCAATGATCTCTCAGCGCGCGATTTGACCGCGCGCCCGCATATCGCCTTCCAGTCGCCGTTCAAATACGACTGGATCGGGCAGAAGAATTTCGACGGCGCTTGTCCGATGGGGCCGTGGCTGGTGCCCGCGGAGGAGATCGGCGATCCGCAATCGCTGTCGATCAAGCTCTGGGTCAGTGGCGCGCTGAAACAGGATTCGAACACGAGCCGCATGATTTTCACCGCCGCCGAGCAGATCGCGCATCTCTCGACGCGGATCACGCTTTATCCGGGCGATGTGGTGCTGACCGGAACGCCCTCGGGCGTTGGTGCCGAGCGCGGCGAATTTTTGAAGCGCGGCGACGAGGTGAAGATCACGATCGAGAAGATCGGCGATCTCGTGACAAGGATCGTTTAGGGCACCCGAGGCGCACCTGCGTTAGCAAGGCGGCGTGCATTCGCTTCGCTGCCGATAATCAATCAGTCTCGGCGCAAGATCGCGTTGCGCATGCGGGGCTTGTATTGCTCGCCGAAGACCCGCGCGACAAGCTCGCGGCGGCTGCCAACGCCTATCTTGTCAAAGACCGATTTGAGGTGCTGCTGCACGGTGTACTCCGAAATGCGCAGCTTAGCTGCGATGCCGACGGTCGCGGTTCCGCGCAGAACCATTTGGACCACGTCATCTTCGCGTCGCGTGAGGCCATAAGCCGGAAGCAACAAGGGTGCGAGTTCGGCCGGCGGTGCGGGTTCCATGATGACAGCGATCTCGGCTGCGCCGCGGCCCGTGAGCCGTGAAGCATGGAGGACGAGCCATTGGCCGCCTCGCGTTCGGACGCGGGCACGCGGCGCAAGGTCAGGTTCGGGTGCGGCGCCGCATTCAACCGCCGTGAGCCGCGCGACGGCAGCATAGATGACCTGTGGCAACTCCTGGCGCAGCGGATAGTCAGCGAGCTCGCTCAACCAGCGCTCGCCCGCCGGCGTGGCAGCCAACAAGGAAAAATCATGGGCAAGAATGATGAGCCCAGGGCTGTCGAGTTCACTCGCAGCTTCTGCACGCTCCAAGAGCAACGCCGCACGCAAGCCAGCGGCAAGATGCGGCGATATATCGGCCAGAAAGGCAGCTTCGGCGGGAGTGAAATTTGCGCCATTGCGTTCGCGATGCAGGCACATGAACCCCCAGGTCGCGCCATCGGTGCGCAATACCACGCGCAGTTCGTCGCCGAGGCCGAGCGGCAGACAGATGTCGCGATAGCGCGTACTTCGGTCTGGCTGACCTTGCGTCGCGAGGTACAAGCTATTTACTGGCCGCAGAGCCCTCGCAAGCTGCGTCCATTTGTTCACATCCATTTGCGCAAACTCGTTGGCAACGAAGAGAGGGGTCGCTTTTTCTGGAATACCATCGATCAATGATCCGGTAAAAAGCAGAGTCGCCGGATCAGCTGTGGCGAACCAGAAAGCATCGACGGGCAGCACCGGCCTCAGTCGGCGCATCACCTCGGCGCGGAGAGCCACGGAATCGAGACCGGCGTGGCAAGCACGAAGAATGTTACGGCGGGCGCTGGCCCAAGCATTCTCGCTCGGCACGGCGATTACCTTTTGGCGGTTGGCGGCGCGTTCATTCGAGGCGGCACGCTGGCGCCGGATCAAGGGCAAAAGACTACCAGATTTCTGGTATCGCCATCACCCTCTTTGCCGGGCACATTCGGGGGCGATGCCCGATGATCGGGAGCAGCGAAGGAGGGAATAATGATAAATACCCTTTCGACTCGACGAAGAGAACAGGGCGCGCCGATACTCGTGCGCGCAATCCGGCTGCAGGATGTCGAGACTTGCGCTCGCATTGCTTATGCTGCTCATTCGACGGTGGCGGCAGCCCATAACGTTCCGTGCGAGCATCCATCGGCTGAATTTTCCGTTGGCCTTATCGGAAACAAGGTCAAGGACACCAACGCGGTCGGCTTCGTCGCCGAGCGCGGCAGCACGGTTCTCGGCAGCAATTTTCTCAATTTCTTCCCGCCCACGCCGGTCGCCGTGATCGGGCCGCTGACGGTCGATCCTGCGGCCGAAGGTGAAGGCGCTGGCCGGCTCTTGATGGAGGCGGCACTCGCAACGGCACGCGAGCGCGGAATGGGGCGTGTGCGCCTCGTCCAGTCTCCCAGCCATTTGCGCTCACTGGCGCTTTACATCAAGTCCGGGTTCGCCTTACGCGAACCGCTTGTGCTGTGCAGTGGCGCGTTGCCTCGCGAGACGATTGACGGATGCAGTGTCCGCACAGCGACGATGAAGGATCTCGGCGCGTGTGGTCGGCTCTGCGAGTCAACGCATGGGTTTGCCCGTGATGGCGAACTCACTGCGGATATCGAACGGGGTGTGGCAAACGTCGCCGAGCGCAGCGGCCAGATTACGGGCTATATGACCGCACTGGGCTTTCGTGGCCACGCTGTGGCTGAAACGACGGATGATCTCAAAGCTCTCATCTGCGGTGCGGCAGCGATTGCGGGGCCAGGCTTCTTCGTGCCAGTGCGGAATACCGAGCTGCTGAGCTGGCTGCTTGCGCATGGATTCGAGGCCCGCTGGCCGGCTGCCCTGATGACCAAGGGCCCGTACGAGGAGCCTCGAGGGGCCTTCCTTCCGTCCATCGCATTTTAGAGTGCTGCGGAGGACGGCGTCGCCAGAGAACGCTGTGCGAACAAGCCAGGTCTCGGACCTAAGACCGCCTTTGACCCCGAGCGGAAGCCGGCAGGCAACCCGTTGGTTGTATGATACGCTCACGATCGGCGGGGCTGGAGGGGGTGCGCGCTCATGGTGTCGGACCAGGATGGTGAGCTGGACGAGCTATCGCTGCTGATCCAGGGTTTCCAGATTGCGCGCCTGATTAAAGCGGCCGCCGATCTCGGACTTGCCGACAAAATCGAACCGGCAGCAAGTGTCGCTGTAACAGATCTCGCAGCGTCGCTTGAGGTAGAGCCAGCACGCCTGCTTCGATTGCTACGCGCTCTTGCGGCCTTCGGCATTTTCGTCGCCGATAACCCATCGCGCATTGCCCATTCGAAGAAATCCCTGCTCCTGCGAGCCGATCATAAAAAGTCGCTTCACTACATGGCCCGCTTTTGGGCAATGCCAAGCAATTGGTCAATCTGGGGGGCCTTGGATCGTGGCCTGCAGAGCGGCCCGACGGCCTCCGAAGTCGTGTTGGGGGCGTCCCGGATGGAATACTTCAACGCTCATCCCGATGAGGCGGCAATCTTCAATTCTGCCATGGCGCATCGACCCGAGGACTCGCATACCGATGTCGCCGAACTCTACGATTTTTCCAATGCATCTCTGATTGTGGATGTGGGCGGCGGCAATGGCGCACTCTTGCGGAGCATTCTGACGCGGTATGGAGGTCCGAAAGGCGTGACCTTCGATCGCGGCGAAGTTGTGCGAGCAGCAGGCGAAGCAGCCAGCTTAGATGAGTTCGGCGATCGGCATCGCTTTCAAGGCGGCAATTTTCTGGAACACGTGCCTGCGGGGGGCGATGTCTATATCCTTTCCGACGTTCTCAGCAATTTTCCGAATCGATCCTGTGTCAAGATTTTGCAGATTTCGCATGCAGCAATGAAAAAACCGGGGCGTATATTGTTGGTCGAGCGTTTGCTCGATCCCGATCCGGCCAAAGGGAACCCAAGCCACTTTCTCATCGACATTCATTTCATGCTCAACTATCCCGAAGCACGTTTGCGTACACCTTTGGAATATGGACAGCTATTGTCAGCAGCGGGCTTTGGGCCGATGCGCGTGATACCGACCACCTCTTCGGTCGCTATCATTGAGAGCGTGGCGGAATGAGGAGAGATTTGACCCGATGCCATCAGGTGACCTCCTGTGGCTGAGCAGAGTCCGCCGGCGGCACATCCGCGACATTCGCCAACACCTTGGTTACGACTGAGAATTGCGGGACATTCGGTACAGGTTTGAGCAGCCCCGGATTTAGCGGGCTGGTGCCTTCCAAATTCCGCGTTCCTGCATCATTGCAACTTGGCGATCGATGACCTCGCGCTTGTAATCGAGGTGCTTCCCGGGCGGGCGGTCGAGATAAAGATTCTTCGGGTAGACCGGCCGCTCATAGATAAGCTGCGCCAGCTCTGAGCGCACATCCTTTAGCCAATTCGTAACCTGCGCGCTTTCCCGGTGATGGCGCAGCGCTTCGATATTGATGACGCCGCTCACGAAGCCCGACCCGTTCGTGGCGCGCTGCTTGCCGATAATGGCGCCGCGGTAGTCGACGATCATCGATTGGCCCCCGCCGGCATCGATAGGCGTCTCGCTGTCGGGCGTTAGGTGATAGGTGCCAATGTTCGGGGCAATCACATACATGTTGTTTTCGAGCGCACGGGCGCGGTTCGAGATCTCGAACACATCGCTTTGCGTAAGCGGCCCGGGCATCGCGGCGCGATAGACCACCTCGGCGCCATTCATCGCCAATCCGCGGCCGTTCTCGGGATAGTTGCCCTCCATCGCCATCATCACGCCGAGCCGTCCGATCGCGGTGTCGACCACCGGCCAGAATGCGCTGAGCGTGCGGCCGTAGCGCTCGATCCACCAGTCATAGAGGTCATGCGGCGAGACCGAGTGCTCGTAAGGCAGCAATGCCGACAACTTGTAGTGCTGCAGGATCAGCGCGCCATCCGAATCGAAAATCATACCGACATTGAAGAAGAGATCCGGCCAATCTGGATGGCGGGCCTTCGCCTCCGCCATGAGGAACACGCCGTATTCCTTGGCGAGGCGACCGAGTTCATCGGTTTCGCGCCCCGGAATGTCGATGGCACAGGTCTTGGCGTATTCGACAGGTTCGATGTCGAGAACCTCATCATTAAAACCCTGGAGGGCGCCTTCAGGCACGGCGACGAGGCGGACCGGAATATCAAGATTGGACAGGAGAACGGCGGCTTTTGTTAGATGCCGCAGATGCTCCAGATTCTTTTGGATATCCTCCCGCCGCCTGGCGCCCCAGAAGGTTGGAATGAGTCCGACCGCGGTATAAGGCTGGATCATTGCTGCTCCTTCCCAGGATTTTCTATTCGGTATGCTTGGTCTCAGATTATATTTTTTTCCCAATAAAGCGGTGCATCCAAAACCTCGGGCGAGGCACTTGGCGAACATCCCGGCGCGCGTCAGCCGCTGTCTGTTCCGAGGGGTGGAACAGCCTGCCGAATTTACGAGCACGCCGCCTAGGCGAGCGGACGCGAAGCGAGCGGCGCGCGAGGCCCCACTCGCTGGCTGTCATCAGTCCTTCTGTCCGAGCCGGGGCAGCCAGACCGAGATGACCGCCGGCCGGCCGCTGCGGATCTCTTTCAAGCCCCGCTGCAAGGCCGGCCCAACCTCGCCCGGGTCGCGCACGTTTTCGCCATATGCGCCGGCGGCTTCGGCTTCTTTGGCGAAATCGATCGGCGGATCGAAATAGCCGCCGGGGAAGCCGGCTTTCTGCGCGTAGGAATCCGGGAATTTGCCCGAGACCGCGAGCGTGCCTGTGGTGTAGCTGCGGTTCTGATAGATCACCACCATGAAGGGCGCCTTGTGGTGGAGCCCGGCCCAAAGCGCCGGCGCTGGCGTGCTGAACATATAGAATCCGTCGCCGCACACCGCGATGACATCGCGCTCGGGGGCGGCGAGCTTGGCGCCCAAGGCCGCGCCCGGCGACCAGCCGCCGCTGCTGCCCGGCTGGCTGAAGAGCGAGCCCGGCCGCGAATTGCGCAGATAGCGCGCCAGCTGATTGCCACCCAGAAGCTCTTCGAAGACGATGCAATTGTCGTCGATCGCCTGGCCGATCTGGTAGCTGAGCCAAAGCGGATCGATCGGCGTCTTGTTGGCGCGCTGCAGCGCGTCCTGCTCGATCCTCTGCCAGGCGGCCCGCGAGTTCGCCGCCCAGCGCTCGCTGCGCTCGGCAATGCGGCGTTTGGCACCCTCGTCGATAAGCTTGCGCGCCTCGGCCGCGAGCGCCCGAATCGTCAGCAACGGGTCGGCGGTCAACCGCAGATTGGCGGTGAACTCATAGGTCGGGATGCGCCCTCGGATCGCATCGACGCTGACAGTCGCGACATAGGCGGTGCCGCTCGGATCGTTGCCGCTGCCGGGCAGCCAAGGTACGTCGGCATCGAAGATCAGCACCGCGTCGGCCTCGCGCAGATTGATCTCGCGCTGATAGAGCGGATGCGTCTTGGGGAAGGAGAGATACCCGCCATGGAAACCCGGCACCACGGCGCAGCCTAGGAGCTCGGCGAGCTCGACCAGCGCCGGCACCGTCGCCGGGTTTCGGCCGGAGCAATGCGCGACGATGACTGGATTGCGCGCGCCGACCAGTTTTGATGCGATCTCGCGCACGCCCTCGGGCTCGGGCGCCGGGGGGCGCGCAATGCCGAGCTGCGCGGCAGTCGGATAGCGCGTGCCGTTCATCGGCTGCAGCGAGACTTCCTGCGGAAAGCTGAGATAGACCGGCCCGCAGGGCTCGCTGCGCGCGACCTGAATCGCGCGGCTGACGATGAGGCCGGGGTTATCCTGGTATTCGAGGCGGTGATCCCATTTGGTGTATTGGCGCAGAATGCCGTTTTGATCGAAATTCTGCTGGTTCCACAAATGCGCGGCATCGCGCGCGCCGCGAATCGAGCCGGGATAGGCGGTTGGCGGAGCGCCTGCCGTGATCACCACGGGCAGGCCGGAGCGCCACGCCGTGTGCACCGCGCCGCCGTAATGCTGCGTGCCGACATCGACATGCGCCGCCGTGACCGCGGGCCGGCCGCTGACCGCGGCGAAGCCGAGCGCGGCGTTGAGGCTCACATGCTCATGCGGCACGGTGATAAGGCGCATCGTCTTCTTGCCCTGGGCCTGAGCTTTGGCAATGGCCTCCTGATAGAAGCCGATCTCGCCGCCGGAGGTGAAAAAGAGGTGATCGATGCCGCCCTCGGCCATGGCGCCGACCACAGCGTCGCCGACCTCGGCTGCAGGCTGTTCAATCCATTGGATCGGCTTGTCGTCAGGCATTGAGAGCTCCCCTGCGGCGTCTTGGCGTTGCGGCGCGAGATTGAGGGAAAGCGCCGCTCCATGCAAGGCCGCCGCGGTGTCGCGTCGTCGTGCCGGCGATCCTGTCGTGGCGCGCGCAATTGAACGGCTTAGCGATTTCGATTAGCGTGCCGCACAACGCCGATGACCGCGGGAGAAGAGAGGCTTCGGCAAGACAGTCGCGGCGACGCGGGTCGAGGCTCCTGCGCCGCTCTGGCAAGGGGGAACCATCCGTGCCGATCAGTATCTTCCGCCCAACCGGTAAGGCGGCTTTTGCGGCGATCGCCGGAATTTGCACCGTGCTTGCAGCCGCGCCCGCCGAAGCGCAGCTCGAGCGCGTGACCATCGCCATTCCCGCCGTGTCGTTCGCCTTCGCGGGCGATTACATCGCCGAGGATGCGCATCTCTATGAGCAAAGCGGCCTCGAGGTCAAAGTCCAGTTCCTTGCCGGAAATGCGGGGTTCAACGCGCTGATCTCGGGCGCGGTCGATTTCTCGTTCTCCTCGGGGACCAATCTCGATCGCGCGGCTGCCAAGGGCCAGAAGATGCTGGCGATCGCCAACATGAACAATCTGCCGACCTGGAGCGTGGTGCTGCGCAAAGAGGCGGCGGAGGCGGCGCATTTCGATCCGAAGGCGCCCTTGGCCGAGCGTGCCAAGCTCTTGAAGGGCCGCAGCATGGTGATCGACGGGATTACCTCCGCGGCGCATTCCTATCTGCGCGTGATCGCCGAGGCGGGCGGCGTCAACCCGGACTCGCTCACCGTTTCGGCCCTGCAGCCGCAAGAGATGCTCGCCGCCTTCGCCCGCCACAAGATCGACGGCATCGCGCTGGGTCCGCCTTGGCCTCAGACCTTGGTGCATGACGGCGACGCCGTCATCATCGCCAGCGGCATCGACGGCGATCCTACCTGGTTGTCGCCGATCGGCTCGAGCACGGTCATCACGCGGCCGGAATTCTGCGTGCAGCACCGGCCCATCTGCGTGAAGATGGGCCACGCGCTTGCCGCCGCCAGCCGCTTCATTCACGAGCATCCGCAGGAATCGCTGACGATCCTCGAACAGCGTTTCCCCAAGACCGACAAGGCGGTCGTCGCCGCTTCCTTCGAGGTCATGCGCCGCGCCATGCCGGAAATTCCCTTGGTCGAGGCCAAGGCGCTTGCGAATGCCGAGCGGATCAATGTCGAGGCGGGCTTCATCAAGCCCGAGGATCAGCTCAAGACCTACGAGGATCTCTTTACGAACGAATTTTTCAAATGAGCGAGGTCGAGATGACGAGACAGGGCGTGCGGTTCGCGGGAGTCGTTGCGACATCGGCGATCTTGCTTGGGAACTCGCTCGCGTCGAGCGCGCCGGCGCGTGCCGCGAGCGATCATGCGGTGATCGCGCTCCCGGCGGAAGGCATGCAGTTCCTCGGCTATTACGCGGCCGAGGATCTCGGCTTCTTCAACGAGGAGGACATCGAGGTGAAGCACATCGTGCTGCCCGGCGTCGCGTCTCCCAACGCCGTCGTCTCGGGTTCGGTGGAATTTGCGTTTGCGTCGGGCGCGTCCCTGACGCGCGCCGCCGCGCATGGCCAGCGCATGCTGGCGATCGCGCAGATGAACAATCTGCCGTCCTGGGACATCGTCATAAACAAGGACATCGCCGAGGCCGCGCATTTCGATCCCAAGGCCCCGCTCGCTGCGCGCGCCAAACTCCTGCAAGGCCGCAAAATGGGGACGGGAGGCATCAACTCGCTCGATCACGCTTATTTGCGCATCGTCGCAAAGCTGGGCGGCGACCCCGACACGATGACGATCGCGCCGATGGCGGCGCCAAACATGCTGGCGGCATTCGCCCGTCACGCGATTGACGGTTTCGTTTCGGCGCCGCCCTGGGCGCAGCAGGCCGAGGACGAAGGCACCGGCGTCGCCATCGTCATTGGACCCAACAAGGAACCGCCCTCGCTCGTCCCGATCGGCTCGAGCTTGCTGGTGACGCGGCCCCAGGTCTGCGCAGAGCACCGCCCGCTTTGCGTCAAGATGGGTCATGCGATGCTGTTGGCGAGCCGTGCCGTGCACGAGCGCCCGGCGGAGGTCCTTGCGCTCCTGCAGAAGCGATTTTCGAATATCAAGCCGAGGGTTGTCGCCCTGTCGCTGAAGTCGCTCGCAACGGTGATGTCGCAGGTGCCCGCAGTCGATCCGGAGTCCTTGAAGAAGGGCGACCAAATCAACGTCGACGCCGGCTTCATGAAGCCCGAGGACATGCTGAAATCCTATGACGGGCTTGCCACCAACGAGTTCGTGAAATGACGATGCCGCGACGCACGCGCAGGGGCGGGTTGCGCGCTCTCGCGGCGCTCGCGGCCCTCATGGCTCTTGCCGCGCCCGCATCGGCCGCGGATGAGCACGCGCTGAAGGCGCTCCCCGCCGACGTGATGCCGTTCCCGGGCATGTACGCGGCGCAGGATGTGAGCTTCTGGAGAGACGACGAGCTCGAGGCCAAGACCGTCTTCATCGCCGGCGTCGGCTCGTCGTGCAGCGCGGCACACCGGTGCCGCCGAAAATGACCGAGGCGGTGCTCGCCAATTCCGAGCTGCTCAATGTCGAGTCGGGCCTATTGCCGGCATCGGACCGACTCAAATCTTATGATGGGCTTTTCGCCGACGAATATGCGCGCTGAAGGGCGAAGGGGACGGGGCAAATGACAAAGCGGCGTCGGATCGTCCACGGGATGGCGGCAGCTGGGCTGATCGCCGCGGTTTGCGGTCTCGGCGGCGTTGCGGCGCGCGCCGAGATGGAGCACACCATCGTCTCGCTGCCCGCGGAGAATTTCGGCTTTCTTCCCTTCTACGTCGCGCAGGACGCGCATTTCTTCGACCAGCAGGATCTCGAGGTGACGAAAGTCGTGCTGCCCGGCGTCGGCACGACCAACGGCGTGATCTCGGGCAGCGTGAATTTCGGCTTTTCTAACGGCGCCTCGCTCACCCGCGCCGCCGCGCGCGGACAGAAGCTGCTGGCGATTGCGCTCACCAGCGACAAGCCGGCCTGGCAGATCGTGATGCGCAAATCCCTCGCGGAGAAGGCGCATTTCGATCCGAAGGCGCCTTTGGCCGAGCGCGCGAAGGCCATGGGCGAGGCCCGCGCCTTCGCGATCGACACCGTCAACTCCGTTGGTCATGCGCTCGTCCGGGTCGATGCGAAGATCGGCGGCCTCGACCCCGACAAGATGTCGGTAACGCCGCTGCTCTCCCAGGAGGCCCTTCTCGCCTATTCGCGCGGCGCGATCGACGGCTTCGTCTCGAACGCACCCTGGACTCAGGAGGTGCTCGCGACCGGCACCGCTGTGGTGATCGCCGATGGCCTTAAGGGCGATCCGCCCTGGCTGCAGCCCTTCGCCCTCGGCCTCGTCATCGTGCGCCCGGAATTTTGCATCGAGCATCGCTCGATTTGCATGAAGATGGGTCACGCGCTCGTGGCCGCCGTGAAGTTCGTTCACGAGCATAAGGCGGAATCCCTGGCGATCCTCGAAAAGCGCTTTCCCAAGGTCGATCGCGCGGTGATGCAGCCGGCCTTCGACATGGTCGAAAAGTCGATGTCGCCGATGCCAATTATCACCGAAGCCGCGATTGCCAATGCCGACCGGCTCAACATCGAAGCGGGCTTCATGAAGCCGCAGGAAAAACTCCGCGCTTACAAGGATCTCTACACCAACGAATTCGTCCAGTGAGATGCCACGCTAAGGCGGCGCCCAAGGTGATTTCGCCCGCGCAGCGTGTTACGCTTGGCTCCAACGCCGCAAGGCCGAGGGAGGGCTAGCGCATGCTGCGCGAAGAGACAGCGTCTCAAGCCAAGTTTCGCACCGAGGTCCGGAGCTGGCTCGAATCCAACCTGCCGAACCCGCTGCGCCACGCCGCGGGTCGCGTCACGCCGCCCGAACTCAAGGGCTGGTTCCGCAAGATGGCGGATCGCGGTCTCGCGGCGCCGCATTGGCCGCGCGAATGGGGCGGGATCGACGCGACGCCGGTCGAGCAGATCATCCTGATCGAAGAGCTGGCGCGCGTCGGCGCGCCCGATCTGCCGGCGCAGGGTCTGACCCATATCAGCCCCATTCTCATGAAATACGGCACCGAGGAGCAAAAGCGCGAGCATCTGCCCAAGGCGCGCACCGGCGAGGTGATCTGGGCGCAGGGCTATTCCGAGCCCGGCTCCGGCTCCGATCTGCGCAGCCTTTCCACCAGAGCGAGGCTCGAGAACGATCATCTCGTCCTCAACGGCCAAAAAATCTGGAACACCGGCGCTCAATACGCCGACTGGCTCTATCTCCTGGTGCGAACGGGCGAGGATCGCCGCGCGCGCGATGCGATCACGCTCGTGCTGCTCGATGCGAAGACGCCGGGCGTCACGACGCGCGGCATTCGCACGCTTGCGGGCGATGACGAGCTCGCCGAGATTTTTCTCGATGACGTGGTGGTGCCGCTCAAAAATGTGGTCGGCAAGATCGGCGAAGGCTGGATCGTTGGAACGGCGCTTCTCGCCGAAGAGCGCATCCGCTCTGGCACGCCGATCCATGCCTTGCGCGCGCTGTCGCGGCTCAAGGTCGCCGCAGCGGCGACCGGTGCCGATCGCGACCCCTGGATGCTCGACCGCATCGCCCGCGCCGAGGTCGAGGTGATGGCGCTCGAAGCCTCCTATCTCGAAGCGCTCGAGCTGCAAAAGGCCGGCGAGGCCGAGGCCGAGGATTCCTCGCGCTTGAAGCTCTTCGGCGCCGAGGTGACGCAATTGGTGCTCGAGATCCTGCAGGAGGTGACCGGAGCCCATGCGGCGGTACGCGCCCCACGCGTCGGGAACGAGGAAACGCCCGATTTCAGCCAATCCTTCCTGCAATCGCGCCGTCTCTCCATTCGCGGCGGCACCAACGAGATCCAGCGCGGCATCATCGCAATGCGGGCTTTGGGTCTGCCGCGGCCGGGCGGCAATGCCTAGCCTCAGGGAGTCCGATCGCCATATCGTCGACAGCATTGGCGGGCTGCTCGACGATGCCGGCGGCCTCAAGCGCGTGAGGAAGCTGCAGGGGGCGCCGCTGAGTTTCGACCGCGCGCTGTGGGCTCGGCTCGCATCGCTGGGCTGGCTCGGCGCTGCCGTTCCCGAATCCCAAGGCGGTACCGGGCTCGCGCTCGGCGAGATCGCGCTGCTCTTGGAGCATGCCGGCAAGCGGCTGTTGCCCGAGCCATTGGTCTTGGGGCTGGCCGGCGCGCGGCTGTTGGCGCGCTGCGGCGGTCCTGCTGCCGATCTGCTTGCGGCGGTCATCGCCGGCAAGACGCTCTGCGTGCCGGCGGAAGGCGAGGGTGGGGCAGCGCTCTCCGCCGATTCCGCGCTGGGCGGCCGGACCGGATATGTATGCGACGGCCATCTCGCCGATGTGTTCCTGCTGCTGATCGAGCGGCGCGGGCGGCTCGCGCTCTGCGCGATTGCGCGCGATGCCAAGGGCGTGACGCTCGAGAGCGAGGAGACGGTCGATGGCGGCTCGATCACGCGGCTGCGCCTCGACGATGTCGATCCCGCAGCGCTGACGGTTCTGCAGGAAGGCCCCGCTGCGGCCGCTTCCTTCGCCGAAGCGCAGGACCTCATGCGCATTGGCTACAGCGCGCTGCTGCTCGGGCTCATGGACGAGGCGCTGCGGATGACCGTCGCCTATCTCAAGGACCGGCGACAATTCGGCGTGCCGATCGGCAGCTTCCAGGCCTTGCAGCATCGCGCCGCCTCGCTCTATGTCGTCATCAAGGCGACCCGCGCGCTGCTTTACGAGGCGTGCAAGGCCGGGCCCGAGCGCCGGCGTGTGGCGGCTCTCGGACTCAAAGCCTATGCGGCGCAATCGGCGATGCAGACGGTCAAGGAATGCGTGCAGCTCCACGGCGCGATGGGCTACACCGAAGAGCACGATATGAGCCTGTTCTTCCGCCGCGCCATGGCGCTGGCCGTCGCCGGCGGCGACGCCGCCTCCTGCCGCAAGCTGCTTTATGCCGAGCGCGAGAAAATCCGCGCCATCTGAATCGATACCGCTCAAAATTGCGAGGAGTGTCATGCCGGAGCCTTGGGGCAAGAACGTGCTGGTCGAATTCGAGGACGGAATCGCCTGGGTCTCGCTCAATCGGCCGGAGAAGCGCAACGCGATGAGCCCGGCGCTCAACGCGGAAATGCTCGAAACCATCGATGTGCTCGAAAGCGACGAGCGCTGCGGCGTGCTCGTGCTCACCGGCTCGGGCGATGCGTTCTCGGCGGGGATGGACCTCAAGGAATATTTCCGCGCGACCGACGATGCGCCGCAGGTCGAGCGGCTGCGCATCTATCGCACCGCCGCGACCTGGCATTGGCGCCGGCTCCTGACCTATTTCAAGCCGACCATCGCCATGGTGAATGGCTGGTGCTTCGGCGGCGCCTTCACGCCAATGATCGCCTGCGACATGGCAATCGCGGCCGAAGAGGCGGTATTCGGCATCTCGGAGGTCAATTGGGGCATCATTCCCGGCGGCAATGTGGCGAAGGTGCTGTCGGTCGTGATGAATTACCGCAAGGCGCTTTACTACATCATGAGCGGCGAGACCTTTGACGGTAAGCGCGCCGAGAAGCTGGGCGTCGTCACCGAGGCCGTGCCGCGCGCACGCCTTCGCGAGCGCACGCGAGAGGTTGCGCAAATGCTCTTGAAGAAGAACCCGACCGCGGTGCGCCAAGCGAAGGTCGCGTTCAAATATGTCGGCGACATGAACTGGGACGAATCCGCCGAATACCTGATGGCGAAGAACGACCAGCTTCTGATCGTCGACCCCGAGAAAGGCCGCGCCAAGGGCATGACGCAGTTTCTCGACGCGAAGACCTATCGCCCGGGCCTCGGCGAATACAAACGCGAGAAATAGCGGCGCGCCTACTCCTTAGGGGATCGCTGGATACTGGCCGTGCGTCCCTCGACAGCTCGCGCCTCGTGGCGCTCGCGCTCGGGATGAGGTGCTATCTTTGATGCCATTGATAATTTCGCCTCACCCTGAGCTTGTCGAAGGGCGCAGGGTGCTCCTGCAGCGGTCGTATGCGATCGGTTACGCCGTGGCCGGCTTGCTCAGTGCTCGACGAGCAGATTGAACAGGCGATGGCGATGCGCGAGAAAGCCCGGATCCTCGCGCGTCGTCAATTGGTGCCGTGGCCGCTTGAGTCCGACCGCGATGGTTTCGGCGACACGGCCCGGATTGGGCGCAAGAGCGACGACGCGGTCGCCGAGATAGATCGCCTCTTCGAGATCGTGCGTGATGAACACCACGGTGACGCGGCGCTCGGCTGCGAGCCGCGCGATTTCGTCCTGGAGCGTCTGCCGCGTCAGCGCGTCGAGCGCGCCGAACGGCTCGTCCATCAGCATGATTCGCGGTTCCTGCGCGAGGCAGCGTGCGATCTGCACGCGTTGCTGCATGCCGCCCGATAATTGTCCCGGGAAATAGTCCCCGACGGCGCTCAGCCCCATGCGCTCCAGCAGCGCGCCGGCGCGCTTGCGGCGCTCCGCGCGCGGGATGCCTTGCGATTCATAGGCGAGGGCGACGTTGCTCCAGACGCTGCGCCACGGCAGCAGCGAGCGGCTGTAATCCTGAAACACGATCGCGCGGTCGCGCGACGGGCCGAGGATCGGCTTTCCGGCTGCTGTGATCTCGCCCGCGGTCGGTTGCACCAGCCCGGCCAAGAGCCGCAGCAACGTGGTCTTGCCGCAACCGGATGGCCCGACGACCGACAGGAACTCGCCATCGGCGACATCGAGATCGATGCGGTCGAGGACGAGATGGCTGCCGAACGCCATGCACAAGCCGCTCGCGCGCAACGCTGCTTCGGTCATCGGCAAGGCGACGAGGCTAGTGTCGCAGCCGCACGCCGCCCGGGAATGGCGCGACCGGGGCTTTCGCCGCGCGCTTCTCCGTCGTGCCGACGCGCTCGAGAAGCCGCTCCGCCATTCGTGCTCCCTCCCTGTTGCGCCGCTCGCCGATCCGCATGATGCCGCGTGATTTCGCGAGCAGTTGCTCGGGCAGATTGCTTGACGGCAAACCGCCGGTCAAGCACTCTGCCGACGACGCGGGAAACGCGCGTTTGTTGCGGGAGACATGACAATGGCGCTGCAGATCAGGCGGATCGTCACCGGCCATGACGCGAACGGCCGCTCGATCTTCATCATCGACGATACGCCCAAGATCCCGACCGGCCGCAGCTCGGCCGGGACCTCGGCGCTCGATCTGTGGGAGACCAATTCGACGCCCGCCGACAATTCCGGCAACGCCGATCCGACCGATCATCCCTTCCGCTTGCCGCCGCCGCGGCAAGGCAGCGTGTTCCGCGTCGTCGAATATCCGCCCGACAAGGAGCGCTTCGCCGCGCTACGGGCCAAGGACTGGTCCGCCGATGCGAAGAGCCAAGGCTATACGCGCGATGCCGGCAATACGCGCCACGCCGGCTTCCACAAGACCGACACGATCGATTACGCGATCGTGCTCGATGGCGAGATCTACGCGCTGATGGATGAAGGCGAGAAGCTGATGAAGGCTGGCGACGTCCTCGTGCAGCGCGGCACAAATCATGCCTGGAGCAACCGATCCGACAAGCCGGCGCGGGTCGCCTTCGTCCTTATCGACGCGAAGCCGGTCTAACAGACGACGAAACGCGGCAAAGGCGGCTCGCCATGGCGTTCCTTATCCAATTTCCGCGCGTGCATCTCGATTTCGGCGCCGTCCGCTCGCTGCCGGCCGAGCTCGCCGCGCTCGGCATCACGCGGCCGCTGCTCTTGACCGATCGCGGCCTCGTTGCCTGCGGCGCGCTGGCACGGGTGCGCGATACGGTCGCGGGGCGGAACGACATCGTCGTTTTCGACGAAGTGCCCGAGAATCCAACCGTCGACGGCGTCAATCGCGCAATTGGCCTCTATCGCAGCGAGGGCTGTGACGGTATCGTCGCGCTGGGCGGCGGCTCCGTCATCGACACCGCGAAGGCGGTCGCGGTGGTCGCGGGACATCCGGGACCTGTCACCGATTACATGGGCAAGCCGGATAGCATCACGCACAACGTCGCGCCGCTCATCGCTGTTCCGACCACGGCGGGGACGGGAAGCGAAGCCTCGCGCGGCGCCGGTATCCATCCCGACGCCAAGAGCCGCTCGAACGGGCTCAACAGCCACTATATCGTGCCGCGGGTCGCGATCTGCGATCCCGAGCTGACGGCGAGCCTGCCGCCACGCCTCACCGCGGGCACCGGCATGGATGCGCTTTCTCACTGCGTCGAAGCATTCCTCACCACCAGCGACAATCCGCCAGGCAAGGCGCTGGCTCTCGATGGCGTACGCCACGTCGTCAGCTTCATCGAGCGCGCCGTGAAGGACGGCAATGACCGCGAGGCGCGCAAGGGGATGATGATCGCCGCGCTCGAAGGCGGCATGGCGATCCATATGGGACTCGGCCCCGTCCATGCGATCGCCAATGCGACCGGCGACCAGGGGCTTCATCACGGCATGATGGTGACCATCGCCATGCCGACGGTGATGCGGCTGCTCAGCCCCCACATGCCCGAGAAGATGGCGATCTTGGGTGAGGCGCTTGGCGGGAAGCCAGAGCAAAACCCCGCCGATATGGTCGAAGCGCTCAATGCGCGTCTCGGCATCCCGCCCAATCTGCGCGCGCTCGGCTACAACGACCCGGATTTCGACGACATGGCGGCGGATTGCGCCAAGAGCCACTTCCTCGGCCGCAGCCCCTATCGCCCGAGCGCCGCCGAATTCAAGAGCATGCTGCGGACCATCGTGGGATGACCCGTCTCCTCGTCTATCTGCCGATGTTGCCCGAGGCAGATCGCAGGCGATGCTGCGACTTCATTCGCGCGGAGTTCCCAGTCCTTCAGGTCGATCTCGCCGCGCGGCTCGCGGAGATCGAGCCCGCGATCGGCGATGCCGAAATTCTCGTGACCTTCGGCGCTCATCTGGGCCTCGACGCCGAGAGCATCCTCGGCCGCGCCAAGCAGCTCAAATGGGTGATGGCGCTCGGCACCGGCGTCGATCATGTCGTCGAGGTGCCGACGCTGCCGCAAGACGCGATCGTCACCAACATGCACGGCATGCACGGCGCGCCGATGACCGAGGCTGCGATTCTCTCGATGCTTGCGCTCGCGCGGGAAATGCCGCGCATGCTGCGCAACCAAAGGGCGCGGCATTGGGAGCGCTATGGCTCGCATCTTCTGGCGGGCAAGACCGTCGGAATTTTCGGCATCGGCGCCATCGCCGCGGTGCTGGCGCCGGTGTGCAAGGCGCTCGGCATGACCGTTGTCGGGATTACCTCGGCCAAACGTCCGGTGGCGGGGTTCGACCGCATCTATGAGCGCACCGAGCTCGCGCGCGCCGTGGCCGAGCTCGACCATTTCGTGATTCTGACGCCGCACACGCCGCAGACCGATCGCTGCGTCGGCGCGACGGTGCTGGCGGCGATGAAGCCCACGGCGTTCCTCATCAATCTGGCGCGCGGCGGGATCGTGGACGAGGCAGCGCTGATCGAGGCGCTTAAAACCAAGCGCATCGCCGGCGCGGCGCTCGATGTGTTCGTGCACGAGCCGCTGCCGCCCGATCATCCCTTCTGGGAGATGGAGAATGTCATTCTCTCGCCGCATATCGGCGCCTTCAACGCCGACTATACCGAGCAGGTGCTGCCCTTCGTGAAGCAGAACCTCGCCCGATATCTCGCCGGCGATTTCGACAACATGGTGAACGTGGTGAAGAAAGGAGCGCAGCATGGCCGCAAATGACCGCAAAGCCCGCGTCAATCCGCCGTTTCGCGCCGATCATGTCGGCAGCCTCATTCGCCCGCATGCGCTTCTCGAGGCCCGCCGAGCGCAAGCCGAAGGCAAGCTCGCCGCCGATGCTCTACGCGCGCTCGAGGACGCGGCGATCCGCGACGCGGTCGCGCTGCAGGAGCGGGTGGGACTCCAGGCGATCACCGACGGCGAATTCCGCCGCAACAACTGGCGCGACCGTTTCTTCGAGCGCACCGACGGCTACAGCGCGGACAAAATCCCGAGCTCCTTCACCTTCACCGAATTCTCGGGCGAGACACGCCGCGGCATGCCGGTGCGCTATGCGACCGGCAGACTCAAGCGGCGCGATGCGATCACGGCCGACGATTTCGCGGCATTGCAGAAGCTGACCAAGCGTACGGCAAAGGCGACGATCCCCTCCCCGACGGTCAATCATTTCTTCACCGGCGACAAGGGGCTGGAGAAATCGCTCTACGCCGGCGACCGCAAGGCTTACTTCGCCGATATCGCCGCGATCTATCGCGAGGAAGTGGCGCAACTCGCGCGGCTCGGCTGCAAATATCTCCAGGTCGACGAGGTACCGCTCGCGGTGCTGTGCGATCCGAGGAACCAGGATGTGGTCCGCGCGCGCGGCGAGGAGCCGCAAAAGCTTATCGACGACTATGTCGATCTCATCAACCAGTCGGTGCGCGACCGGCCGCAGGACATGATCTTGTGCATCCATCTCTGCCGCGGCAATGCCGGTCACGGCCAGGCGAGCGGGGGGTACGATCCGGTCGCCGAACGTCTGTTCCAGAGGCTCGATTTCGACGGCTTCTTCCTCGAATACGATACCGAGCGCGCCGGCGACTTCCAGCCGCTCCGCTATGTACCGAAGGACAAGACCGTGGTGCTCGGCCTCATGAGCACCAAGCACACGGCGCTCGAGCCGGTCGAGGAGCTGAAGCGCCGGATCGCCGAGGCCGCACGCTTTGTCGATATGGATCGGTTGTGCCTCAGCCCGCAATGCGGCTTCGCCTCGAGCGCCGAGGTTGAGCGTTTCACCGCGGCGGACGAGGAACGCAAGCTTGCCCATCTCGTCGCCGCGGCGAGTGAGATCTGGCGCTAGCGGGATGTGATGTCCGGGCCATGACGAATCCCTTGAAAGGCGTCCGCGTTCTCGAAGTCGGTCAATTCATTGCGGGTCCCTATGCGGCCATGCAGCTCGCCGATCTCGGCGCCGATGTCGTCAAGATCGAGCGTCCGGGCACGGGCGATCCGTTTCGCGTGTTCGGCGCGGGCGGCGGCGCACAGGGTTACAGCTCCAACTTCACCGCCTTCAATCGCAACAAGCGCAGCGTCGCGCTCGATCTCGGCGCGCCGCGTGGCCAGGAGGTTTTCCGCCGGCTGGCGGCGCGCGCCGACGTCATCGTCGAGAATTTTCGCGCCGGCGTGATGCGTCGCCTCGATCTTCACCACGAGACGCTGCGTGCGGCCAATCCGCCGCTCATCTATTGCTCGATCGACGGCTTTTCCGCGGACGGGCCGTTCCGCGATCAGCCCGCCTATGACACGATCGGCCAGGCGCGCTCCGGCATTCTCGGCATGTTCGTCGAGACGGACGATCCGCGCATGCGCGGCCCGACCATCTCCGACCAGATCACCGGCATGCAGGCGTGCAGCGCGGCTCTTGCCGCTTTGCTCGAGCGCGAGCGCACCGGCAAGGGCGCCCTGATCGAGATCACGCTGCTCGAGGCGAGCATGTATTTCATGCCGGATTCCTTCACCGCTTACACGCAGGGGGGCGTCGTCATGGGGCCGCAGACCAGGGCGGCGATTTCGATGGCGCTCACCTTTGCCTGCAGCGACGGCCTCATCGCGCTCCATCCGTCTTCGACGGAGAAATTCTGGCGCGGGCTGCTCGCGGCGCTCGGTCGCAGCGATATCGGCGAAGATCCCCGCTTCATCGACCGTCCTGCCCGGATCAGGAATTTTCAGGCGCTGATCGAGACGATGCGGCCGATCTTTGCCGGCCGGACGCGCTCAGCCTGGATGGAGCGGCTTGCAGCCCATGACGTGCCGAGCGCACCGGTTCATTCGATCCCCGAGGCAATGAACGATCCCGAGGTCGAGCATCTGGGGCTATTTTATTCCTACGAGCATCCGCGCTTCGGCCGCTTTACGGGGATGCATCGCTCGGCGCGGATCGACGGCGAGCGCGAGAGCGATCCTTTGCCGCCGCCGGCTCTAGGCGAGCATACCGACGCGGTGTTGGCCGAGGTGGGGCTGACGGCGAGAGAGATTGCCGAATTGCGCGCGGCCGGAATCGTTTGAGGAGATGGCGCGAGGTTACGCTGCGCGGCTGCGCGCGGCCACGCTCATGCCGCCGTCGCGCCACAGATCGAGACGAATGACCTTGCGTCCCTTTTGCGCGCGTCTGGCGGCGAGAAGGGCGAGCACATAGCGCCGGCGGCCGCGCAGCCAATTGAGATCGTCGAGATCGCTCGGGTCGGCGTGGCGAATCCGGCCCAAAGCGCCGATCAAATGCTCGATTTCCTGAAGGTCAGCCCTCAGCTGTGGCGTGGTAAGAACAGCGACGTTTGCCTGCCGCTCGAGCACGTTCATTCAGCGCTCCAAGACCGTGGTCGATTGTGAGTCGTCGAGCTGCATGATCGAGGCCATTTGCGGGACGAGCTCTTGCGCGCGGAGTGCCCCGATCGTGACGACGAGGAGGCCGAGGATGAGGGCGACCGCGGTCAGTCCGTCGTTGAGCTTGGCGCAAAACGCATTGACCTGCTGAGCGAATTGGGTGAGATCGTCCTTCATGGTCTGTGTCGTTCCTATCCAATGCCGGAAGAATAATCCGGCCAGGCGGGCCCGGGTTGATATGCGTCAAGCCGCCTGCCTGAGGGCGGCTCATCCGTGGTACTACGAATGATTTAATTCGTGGTGAATGCCGGCGATCGCGCTTGCCAGGGCCAAGCGTTCGGGCGGGAGGGGCATGGCATCAATCCGGCGTCGGGCGCGTGCCCCCGATCCGGGCTCGGCCCGCACGCGGCGCCGGCTTTTTCTCGCGCTTGACGCAGCATCTGCGCGGCCGAGGCACGGATGGAATTGGCGGGAAAGCCGCTCCTTCGACATAATGCCGCACCCCGAGAAGGAGCGTTTCATGCCGAAGGATCCGCAAGCCCCACCCTTGCCGCCGCCGTTCAGCCATCGTCGCTACGAGAAACAGCTGCTTCATCTCCAGATCGAGCTGGTGAAGCTGCAACGCCAGGTCATCGAACACGGCAGCCGCGTTCTCGTCATCTTCGAGGGCCGCGACGCCGCGGGCAAGGACGGCACGATCAAGCGCATCGTCGAGCATTTGAGCCCACGCGAGACCCGGGTCGTCGCGCTAGGGCCGCCGAGCGATCGCGACACGAGATCGTGGTATTTTCAGCGCTACATTCCTCACTTTCCCGCGGCCGGCGAGGTCGTGCTGTTCAACCGCAGCTGGTACAACCGCGCGGGCGTGGAACGCGTGATGGGCTTTTGCACCAAGGCCGAGACCGAGGAGTTCCTCGAAACCGTGCCGACTTTCGAAGCGATGCTGGTGCGGGCCGGGATCACGCTGTTCAAATACTATCTCGACATTTCGAAGCGCGAGCAAAAGCAGCGTTTGGCCGAGCGGCGCAAGGATCCGTTGAAGCAGTGGAAGCTCAGTCCGATCGACGCCAAAGCTTCGAAGCTATGGGATTCCTACAGCAAAGCGCGCGACCGGATGCTCGAGCGCACGAACACCGTGGCGGCGCCTTGGACGATCGTGCGCGCCGACGACAAAGGCCATGCGCGGTTGAACCTCATCCGCGATCTCCTGTGGCGCGAGGACTATCAGGGCCGCCACCACCGGCTGCAGCGGCCGGATGGCACGGTCATCTTTCCGTATGACGCGAGTTGCCATCAGCGCGGCTTGATCGCCGCTTGAAGCCTGCCGGGGGTTCCATGCCGGACCAAGCGGGACTAAATCCTCCTCTATGGCGGAAAACGCTCAGGACGACATCATTGCATTCCTGTCGCGCGGCTCGAGCTACGGCGCGCCGGGCGAAGCGCCGCAGCGCGTCGACACGCATATCTCGCACGTCTTCCTCACTGGCGACCGCGTCTTCAAGCTGAAGCGCGCGGTCCGCTTCTCGTTCGTCGATTACAGCAGCCTGGCGGCGCGCGAGCGCTTCTGCCGCGCCGAGCTCGCGCTCAACCGCCGCACCGCCCCGGGGCTCTATCGCGCCGTGCGCGCGATCACGCGGCGGCCCGACGGCGCCCTCGAATGGGACGGGGCGGGGCCGGCGGTCGATTTCGTCGTCGAGATGCGGCGCTTCGATGAGCGCGATCTGTTCGACCGCATGGCGCGGGAAGGCCGCCTCGACCGCGCTTTGGTGGTGAAGCTTGCCGATGCCATCGCCGCGTTTCACGCCGCGGCCGAGCCGGCCCCGGCCTTCGGCGGCAGCGCCTCGTTGCGCGAGGTGGTTGCCGACAATCACCGTTATCTCGCCGCGGGCGCGCCGCCGCTCGATCGCGGCACCGTCGACGCGCTTCTCGCCGCATCCCAGGTGGCGCTCGGACGGGTCGGCGCTTTGCTCGACGCAAGGCGGGCAGAAGGAAAGGTCAAGCGCTGTCACGGCGACCTCCACCTGCGCAATATCTGCCTCTTCGAGGGCGGGCCGACCTTGTTCGACTGCATCGAGTTCAGCGACGACATCGCCTGCATCGATGTGCTCTACGACATCGCTTTCCTGCTGATGGATCTGGAGCATCGCGGCTTGCGCCCGCTCGGCAACGCGGTGTTCAACCGCTATCTCGACCGCGCGCCCGACGAGGCCGGGCTCGAGGCCTTGCCATTGATGCTGTCGATCCGCGCCGGCATACGCGCCAAGGTCGCCGTCGCGGCGTCGGACACGGGAGCCACCAGC
>DATEKH010000136.1:0-13345 GCA_035277525.1 Allostellaceae bacterium | reverse complement strand
CGGTGCGCGACGAGATCGAAGAGATCGGCAACGGCACGCATTCGCGCATGGTCATCGATGTCGCGCGCTTCATGCAGCGCCTCAATGCCAAGTCCAAGCCATAAGCGTCGTCAGGGCGAGATCGGCCGCTTGCCCTCTCGATCGCGACGCTATGCCCCGGCCGCGGCGGGCGGCAGGGCTTCCATCGACTTGAGATAGACTTTGCGCATCACGGCACCAGCCGTGTTGCGCCCCGCGTCACTTCTTCGTGTCAGGCGGCAGACGCTGAACGATCTTGTTGCGAAGATCGGGATCGGTCTTCGCCCGATCGACGATCGCATTATATTCGGCGACGGTCAGGCCGTGATCGGTCACCGCTTTCTTCATCGCATCGCCCGCCTCGCTCGCGAGACGCGGCTTGTCGGAATCGGGCGCCGCGGCGATCTTCTGGTTATAGCTCTGCCGCAGGCTGGACACCTGCACCATGGCTTGAGCGGTGGCATCGATCTTCTGGTCCGTGATCGCGGGCGCAGCGGCCTGGTTGGGCGCGGTGGTGGAGGGCTGGGCCTGGCTGGGCGCGTTTCTGGAGGGCTGGGCCTGGCCCGATGCCGACGCCACCAGAATCAGCGAGGCGGCGCCGAAAGCGACAGCGATCGGTCTTACCCCCGGCGATAGCCGGGAACGACGTCCAACGAAAGTCATGCGCATTCTCCGATTGATGTGTGGTCCTCCCGCAAAGCCGAGCGGTTTGCCTTCGCGGCGAGAGGTCTAGAGGTTATGAACGACGCGGCGGTCGGCAAGGCGCCGCATGACTGATCACCGAAATGACATCGGCGGCGCGTGGCGGTTTAGTCTCCGATCAGGGCGAGCGCCGCCGCGGCCCAGGAATTGTGCGGACGTTGCGCGAGCCGCTCGGCGAGAAGCATGCGCGCGACCGCGTGGCGACCGGATTTGATCGCGGAATCGATCAGCAACTGGGCAAAGAGGTCGCGCTGCGCATGGCTGCCGCCGATCCGGCGAACGGCATCGCGCCGCGGCAAAAGCAGATCGACAGCGCGCGCATAGGCGCCGCGGCGATGCGCTTCGGCCGCCTCGCCAAGCACGATGCCGATCTCTGCCATCACCGCCGCCTGGGTTTCGCGCATCGCGCCGGCATAGGCGCGGCTCGATGCCAGCCAGGCCGCGCCGGCCTCGTCATCGCGCGATGCCGCGAGCGCCATGGCATAGTGCACATCGGCGAAGGCGAGCATGTGATCGTCGCGCCGCGCTCGCGCACGCTCGCCGAGCTCGAGCCAGCGCGGCCCGACATCGACGCCCGCTTGCTCGAGCCGCCACAGCAGCGACACCGCATTGCTCACATCGAGATAGTCATCGCTCGGCTCGGCGCGCACCTCGGCGTCGTAGCGCGCCAGGATTTCGTCATGCCGGCCCAGCGCGAAAAGGAAGAGGCAGCGGTGCCACGCCACGTGATAGGCGAAATTATTGGCATCGCCCCAGACGCTTGCATTCGCCCCGATCCAGCGCTCGCCCTCGAGGCAGCGATCCTGCATCTCGAACACATGAGCGACGGCATGCGTCGCCCAGATGTCGTCGGGATTGAGCGAGACCGCGCGGCGGCCCAAACTCTCGGCCGCCTCATACTCGCCGCATTCCTCGAGCCCGAAGGCATGGCAACCGAGCGCGTAGCCGTAAAGCGGCGCGGCCGCGTCCCAGCACGCGAGCGCACGCTCGGTCGCGTCCCGCATGGCTGCCGCGTCGCCGGCGTAGAACAGAAGATATTGGACGAGCTTCAGCGCCAGGATGTCGGTGGGCCATTCGATGAGAATCGATGCAAGGATTTGCGCCGCCGTAATTTCGTCGCGCTCGATCCAGGCCGCCAAAGCCCGACGATGAAGCCGTTCGCGCGGCGTGGCGCTCGCCTGCGCCATCGCCGTATCGGCTGCTTGCACCGCCTGCAGCGCACGCGGCAGGAGCTCGCGCTTGGACAAGAGCAGCATGAAATAGCCGCGCATGAGATGAGCGAGCACGAGCTGCGGATCGCCCGCGAGCGCGGCTTTGAGGCGGTCGCCCGTATCCTTTTTGAAAGCGCAATAGGCCGCAAGCACCGCCTCGAGCCGCTCAACCGAAGCCGGATCGCGCGCCGTCAGCTCGAGCCCGCGCGGATCGATCGGCATTGCCGGCTACCGCTCGGCTGGATTGGAGTCGCCCGCGTGAGCCGATGCGTGCAACAGGACGTGGCGTTGCGCGCCCTGCCAATTGAGCATGTGTTCGGAATAACGTCCGGCAGCATGAGCCGGCCCGACCGAGCTGGCGATCAGCAGGACCGCGTCGGCCGCCGCGGCCGCCATGACCAGACGGCGCTTCCATGGCGCTGCCTTGAACCAGGCGACGCCGTAGGCGATGGCAAAGAGCACGGAAAAGCTCAAACCGGTGACGAGGAGCTGCGCGACCGCTCCCGTGCCGGCGTGATCGAACACCATGCCGCCAACATAGGACAGGACCATGCCCGATGTGAAGATCGACAGCGCCTGCTGGCCGCATTTGACGAAAGGCTTAAGCGGCGTGCTGAGCAAAATTTCCTCGCGGCCCTTCAAAAGCACGAGCACGACATAGACCGAGGCGAGGAAATGCGCATATTGCATCGGGTCCATGAAGGTCTTGTTGCTGTGATCGTCGACCCAGCGCCGCAGCCCGTCGATCGCCGCGACGCGCTCGAACACCGAGGGCAGCGAGATCGCCAGGCCGGCGAGCAGGATGGCGATGCTTCCCCACAGCAAGACCTTTGAGTCGAGCGACACCTTAATCCAGCCGCGGCGGAACGCGAAGCCGGTGAAGAAGATGAGCTGCCAGGCGAAAGGATTGAAGTACCACACCGGCTGATCGTCGGCGTTGGCCGGGAGATCGAGCTTGAAATAATTGGCGGCGAGATAGAGCGCGATCGAGGCGGCGATGGCGAGGCGGAAATCGATTCGCTCGAGCGCCACCGCAATGGGCACCATCGCCAGCGCCGCGATATAGAGCGGCAGGATGTCGAGATAATGCGGCACATAGGTCAAGGTCACGAGACCGACCAGCGCATCCGCCGGATCGGCGAAAAAGCGCTGGAGCTGCGCCTCGACGATATAGTTGGTGTCGCCGAACGCGTGCGTCCCGATCACCACGACGGCGGCGATCGCACAGAACATGCCGATCTGCGCGGCGTAGAGCTGCAAGCAGCGATAGGCGATGCGCGCCGTGCCGACGATCCAGCCCTGGCGGTTGAAAGTGCCGCCGAAGGCGATCGCCGCGGTCATGCCCGAGATGAACACGAACATGTTCGCCGCGTCACTGATGCCGTAGCGCGCGGGAATATAGTCCCAGAGGAAATTGCCGCGGCAATGCGCGATGTAGATGATGAACATCGCGGCGCCGCGAAAGAAATCGAGGCGCGGATCGCGCCGCGGGAGCGGCGCCGGCCGGATCTGCGCGTCCTCGAGCGGCGCGGCGGCGGGGCTGAACGGCAAAGGGCTCGCCCTTAAAGGCTGCGCAGCCTTGCCGGCACCGGCACGAAGGGCAGGTAGCGCTCGGTCAGCGCAACCGCCTCCTTGCGCCGGATCGCGAGGATCGCGGCGGCCGACAGCCAGACCGAGCAGGCCTGCTTGAAAAGCACGCCGCCATCGCCATAGGGATCTAGCCCCAAGGGCGAAAGCGTGTGAAAGAAGATCGCGCCGCTCATGATGCAGAGCGCGAGGAACGCGCCCAAAACCTGGAGCGGCCGGTCGAACAGCAAGATCGAGGCGATGAGCTCAACCGTACCGGTGCCGATGCGCATGATCTTCTCATGGCCGTGAAAGCCGAGCCAATCGGTGAGGATGGTGAAGAGCCAAACGCTGCCCTCGTTGCCGGTGAACTTGAATTGCAGGTACCAGACAAAGACGAAGGCGATCCAGGCCGAAAGCGCCCAGGCGAGCCATTCGAGGATGCGGTTCATGACGTTCCTCCGCGGCGGGGGAGCAGGACGCACTCCCCGCAAAGCCTATCGCGTTTTGGTTTCGACAGCGAGACGTGGCGCGGCGCGGGGAAAGTCGAGCCTTGGGGGTGCGGCTCGAGCCCCCGCGCCGGCGCGATCGGGGGCCTTAGGAATTGGCCCCGAACACGAGGTGGTCCCAGCCCGGCAGCACATTGCCCATCGCATCGCGGAAGCGGTCCGAGCCGTCATAGATGCCGTGCGAGGCGGTCGCGACGGTCGCGTTGGTCGGGGCATTGGGGCTGGTGGCGGCAAAGGCGCCGGCAAGCGGCAGGGCCGCGAACAGCGCCGAAGCAAAGATCAGCGCGGTCTTGGTCGAACGGGTCGTCATGGTGGTGTCTCCTTCTGAGGTCTGTGGTTGCGGCACGGATCGATCAAGCGTGATTTCCGATCCTCCGTGACCTATTGTTCGTGGCGGCGCCGGAACGGTTACAGCGGCTGCGAAGAAATTTCGATGACTGAGGATCGAGACCTCGCGCGGGACGCCGAATGGTCGCGCCTGATGAAGGGGGCGCAGGACGGAGATCGCGCCGCCTATGAGCGGCTGTTGCGCGACATCCTGCCCTTCATCCGCGGCATCGCCGGGCGCTGGCACAGCCGTCCCGACCGCGCCGAGGATGTGGTGCAGGACATCCTCTTAACCATCCACCGCGTGCGCCACACTTACGATCCCACCCGGCCGTTTTCGCATTGGCTCGCCACCCTTGCCAAGCGCCGCGCCATCGACGCGCTTCGCCGCCGCGGCCGCACCGACAAATACGAGGTCGCGGACGAAGACGCCTATGTAACCTTCGCCGACCCTGCAGCGAATAAGGAAGCGGTATCTCCCGCCCAGGCCTCGGGGCTTGGCGCCGCGATCTCGTCCCTGCCCGCGGGACAACGCGAGGCGCTCGAGCTCTTGAAGCTGCGCGAGATGTCCTTGGCGGAAGCCGCGAAGGTTTCCGGCAAGTCGATCAGCGCGTTGAAGGTCAACGTGCACCGGGCGATCAAGTCGCTGCGGGCGCAGATGAAAGGAGATTAGCATCATGCCGCCCTCGACCGATCAGCTGATCGCGCAGCTGGCGGCGAGCGCCAAGCCGGTGGGCCGGCTGCGGCCGCCTTGGCTGCGGGCGACGCTGTGGCTGCTCGCGGCCGCGGCGGCGGCGGCGATCGCTCTGCCCTTCTTCGCCAATTTCCCGCTGTTCGAGCGCAAATGCGCCGATCCGAAATTCGTGCTCGAACTGACGGGCACGCTTTTGACCGGCATCGCCGCCGTGGTCGCGGCGTTCTATTTGAGCCTGCCCGACCGGTCGGGGCTTTGGGCGCTGCTGCCCTTGCCGCCGCTCGCGCTATGGCTCGCGAGCAGCGGCTACAATTGCTACCGCGACTGGATCGCGGTCGGGACAAATGGCTGGAGCTTAGGCGAAAGCTCGGACTGCTTCGGCACCATCCTCGCGTTCAGCATTCCGTTGGGCCTCGCGCTTTTCCTGGTGCTGCGCCGGGCGCGGCCGATCGCGCCAGTGCCGGCGGCGGCGCTGGGCGGTCTCGGCATCGCCGGGATCTCGGCCTTCCTGCTGCAATTCAATCACCCGGTCGATGCATCCTTCCTCGATCTCGGGATGCATGCGGCGGCGGTCGCCATCGTCGTGCTGGCGAGCGCCATGGCGGCGCGCGCACCCCGGATCATGGCCGCGCCCGCCGACTGAGCGCAGCGCTCCCTCTCCTCTTCAAAAAATTTTGCCGGCCCTGTAACCCGCGCCGCCCGCCGGGCGAAGCATGGAGGGAGAGCACGCCATTGGCGGGGAATCGAGGACCATGCATCACGACCGGCGCGGGATTGCCGTGACGACATCGAGCGCGGCGGCAAACCGCCATTTCGAGGACGCGGTCTCGAGCTTCCTCGCGCATCGGGCCGACACCAGCCGGCACCTCGAAGCCGCTTTGGCGGCCGACCCGGGCTTTGGCGCGGCACATTGCCTCAAGGGCTTCCTCAGCCTCCTGCTCGCCCGCGCCGAGCTGCAGCCGCCGGCGCAGCGCGCCCTTGTCCTGGCGCGCGCCTCGCTCGCGGCACGGGGCGGCACGGCGCGCGAGCGCGCGCTCGCCGCCGCGCTCGATGCCTGGTGCAGCGGCGAAATGGAGCTGGCCGCGGCGATCCTCGATGCAAGCCTCGCCGCTCAACCGCTCGATGCCATGACGGCAAAGCTCGCGCAGAGCTTGCGTTTCATGGCGGGCGATGCCCAAGGCATGCGGCGCTCGATCGAGGGCATTCTTCCGGCCTGGTCGGACGACGTGCCTGGTTTCGGCTTCATGTTGGGCTGCCACGCCTTTGCCCTCGAAGAAACCGATGCGCCGCGCGCGGCCGAAGCGACCGGCCGGTGCGCGCTTGCGCTCGAGCCCGAGGATATCTGGGCCTGTCATGCGGTCGCCCATGTGCTCGATGCCGAGAACGATCCGGCGCGCGGCCTTGAGTGGATCCGCGCCGGTCGGGAAAGCTGGCGTGGTGTCAACAATTTCGCGCGCCACATGGCGTGGCACGAGGCGCTGTTTCACCTCGCGCGCGACGATTCGGACGCCGCCTTGGCACTCTACGACAGCGAGATTCGCGATGTCGCGAGCGACGATTATCGCGATGTCACCAATGCCGCCGGGCTGCTGCTGCGGCTCGAGCGCCACGGCTGCGCGGTCGGCCGGCGCTGGGACGAACTGGCCGACATCGCCGAGCGCCGCGTCGGCGACCATGCGCTCGTCTTCGCGCAACTCCACTATCTGCTCTCTCTGGTCGGAGCCGGACGGTGGGACGCCGCTTATCGCAGCTTTGCCGCGATGGACGTGGAAGCGCGCAGCGGCCGCGGCAGCCAGGCGCGGCTCTTGGCCAAAACCGGCGTGGCCTTGGCGAAGCTCATCCTGGCCGGCGGCGAAGTCGCCGCGCCGCAAGCAATCGCGCGGCTTCGCGGCGGGATCGCGCGGCTGGGCGGAAGCCGCGCGCAGCGCGATACCTTCGAGCAGATTCTCGACGATGCCGAGGCCGGCCGGCAGGGGCAACGCGCCGTCGCCTAACGAAAGGCGGGCGCCACCTCTGCCATGAAGCGCGCCATCTCGTCCTTCACCTGGCTGTGCGGCTTCAGGCCGAGATTGAAATAAAGAATAACCTCGTCGAAGCCCGCCGCTTCGACCTTGGTTTTGAGCGTGTCGATGATCTGCGCGGATGAGCCCAACAGCACCGCGTTGCTGTTGAAATCCTCGGGCTTCATCGTCTGATAGCGTTCGACGATCTTCGCGAAATAGCGATAATTCTCGGGCGCGGTCTTGGGATCGCCGGGAAAGGCCGGCGAGGTGCATTCGCGGTGATAGCGCAGCTGGCGCTCGCGTGCATTGCGCTCTTCGGCGGGGGTATCCGCAAAATGGATGAAATAGCTGGTGACGAGCCGGCGCGGCGCCATGCCTTCGCGCGCGCAAGCCTCGCGATAGAGCCGCGCGACCTCGGCGAGGCTGCCATGGACCGAGACGGCCGCGCCGGCCGCCACCACCAGCCCGGCGCCCAGACGCGCGGCCAGCTCGATCGTCGGGCGCGAGAACGAGGCGACATGGATCGGCAGCGGATGCTGCACCGGCTTCGGCGTGATCCACACCTCCTCGAAGCGGTAATACGTGCCGCGATGGCTGATCGGCGCGTCGCTTTTCCACAAGCGCTCGAGGAGCGTCAGCCCCTCGGCGAAGATCGCGGCGTTGTCCTCGAAGCTCACGCCAAACGGCGCGTATTCGCGCCGGTCGTAACCGCGCCCGGCCGCGAAATCGACCCGACCGCCGCTCAAGAGGTCGAGCGTCGCCCATTGCTCCGCGACCCGGATCGGATGGTGGAGCGGCAGCACATTGACCGCCGGCGCCAGGCGGATGCGCTGCGTCTTCGCGGCGATGTGCGTCAACAGGATTTCCGGCGCCGAATTGACGCCGAGCGTGCTGAAATGGTGCTCGCCGATCCACACCGAGTTCATGCCCAGGCTTTCGGCATAGATCGCCTCGGCCGCGATGGTCGAGACGAACTCGTTGGGCGTGCGCGGGTTGTCGCGGTAATTGTTGTCGCTCAGCGTGAAATAGCCGAATTTCATTCCCGCACCCGCCAGGCCTCTGCCGCGCCGCGCGCGATCTTAGCGCTTCGGGCGTGGCCGGGAAGCTTTGTCGGACGACTCGACGCCGGCTTTCGCCAACTCCTCCGCCAGCCGCCCGGTGAGCCAGGCTGCGTAAAGCCGAAAGTCGCTGAGGAGCGACCAGAGCGGATAGCGCAACGTCGCCGGCCGATTCTTCTCCACCGCGACATGGCCGATCCAGGCTGGCGCATAGCCCAAAACCACCATCGCCGCGAGCAGCCAGGGCTTGCCGAAGCCGATCGCGCCGGCGAGGCATAGGAGCGCGAGAGTCGTGCCGAGATAATGCCAGGCGCGCGTTTGCGGGCGCGCATGCTCGCGCAGGTAAAACCGCCAAAACTCGGCATAGGTTGCAATCCGATTCGCCGCCATCCGCCGCCGCCGGGGTAATGCGTTTCCGGCATGGTGGCCATGCCGCACCCTCGCCGCAAGGTCGACGGGGCGGATTTCCTTCGCGCTTGCCTATATTATAATCGCGTTCCTTGCGCAGGAATGGCGGACCGCGATCGGGGAATCGATACGATGATCGATCAAGCAAAAAACCGCGTTGGAAATGCCGCATGGACGGTCGAGGATATCCCGTACGATATGGTCGACCCTGAGATCATGCGCGACCAGACGGAGATTTTTCATATTGTCGCGGCCGCGTCCTTCATCGAGATCACCTCGGACCTCTACACCAAAAACCTGATCGAGTTCTATCGCGGCGACCCCGACATCGCCGATTGGCTCGGCAATTACTGGGAGCAAGAGGAAGTCCAGCACGGGCTTGCGCTGAAGCGCTACGTCGAAGCCGCCTGGCCCGATTTCGATTGGGAGGAGGCCTATCGCGGCTTCTTCGACGAGTATTCGCGCGTCTGCCTTGTCGACAATCTCGCGGAAACGCGCGCGCTCGAGATGGTCGCGCGCTGCGTCGTCGAGACCGGCACCTCGGTGTTCTACCGCACGCTTTCGGAGGCCGCGCCCGAGCCGGTGTTGAAACAGATCGCCGGCAACATCAGCGAGGACGAGGTCCGCCATTACAAGCATTTCTACCACTTCTTCCGCCTCTACCGCGACCAGGAGCCGCCGAGCCGGCTGGCCGTGCTGCGGCAGCTGTGGCGCCGCAGCGCCGGGGTCAAGGCCGAAGACGCCTATATCGCGTTCAAGCATGTGTTCCGGGTGGCGCATCCCGGCGCGGTTTTCAAAGACGAGGATTATGACCGGTTCCGCGCGAGCTTCCGGCGCATCGGCCGCGACGCCTTCCCCTATACGATGGCGGTGAAGATGATCCTGAAGCCGCTCGATCTAAGCCCGCCGGTCGGCCGGTTCGCGCAGCCGGCGCTCGAATATACGACGCGGTTCCTGTTCTCGCGCTAAGCCCTCCGCTCAGCGTTCGAGCACATAGGTGCCTGGCGCCGGGCAGAGCGGCGGATAGCCCTTTTCCGTCGCCCCCAAGCCGGGGGGCGCGATCTGCCCGGACGAGAGCGACTCGAGCCACGCCGCCCAATCCGGCCACCACGAGCCTTCGCGCGGCTCCGTCATCGCCATCCACAGATCGGGCTCGACGTAGGGGCGGCCGGGCAGGCGGTGCGCGATGCGGTAGTGCCGACGCGGACGCCCGGGCTCGCTGACGATGCCGGCATTGTGGCCGCCGCTGGTCAGCACGAAGGTGAGATCGGGGTCGGTCAAGCGGTTGAGCTTATAGACCGAGTGCCACGGCGCCACGTGATCGGTCTCGGTCGCGACCGCGAAGATCGGCGCGCGGATATCGCCCAGCAGCACCGCCCTCTCGCCGACGCGATAGCGCCCCTCGACCAGATCGTTGCCGAGAAAGAGCTGGCGCAGATACTCGCTGTGCATGCGATAAGGCATGCGCGTCGCATCCGCGTTCCACGCCATCAGATCGGTCATCGGCGCGCGCCGGCCCATCAGGTATTCATGCACGACACGCGACCAGACGAGATCGTTCGAGCGCAGCATCTGGAACGCGCCGGCCATCTGCTTGGTGTCGAGATAGCCCTGGTCCCACATGATGTCTTCGAGGAAATCGAGCTCGGCCTCGTCGATGAAGAGCGAGAGCTCGCCGGGCTCGGTGAAATCGGTCTGGGCGGCGAGCAGCGTGATCGCGTTGAGGATGTCACGGCCTTCGCGCACGAGATAGGCGGCCACGATCGCCAGTAGCGTGCCGCCGAGGCAATAGCCGACGGCGTTGATCTTGGCGCCGGGAAGGATCGCGCCGACGGCATCGAGCGCGTCGAGCACGCCGAGGCGCAGATAATCCTCCATCCCGAGATCGCGGTCTTCGGCATTCGGGTTGTGCCAGGAGATCATGAACACGGTGTGGCCGCGTTCGACCAGATACTTCACCAGCGAATTCGCCGGCGAAAGATCGAGAATATAATATTTCATGATCCAGGCCGGCACGATCAGCACCGGCTCGGCCCGGACCTGCTCGGTCGCCGGCGCGTATTGGATGAGCTCCATCAGCCGGTTGCGATGGACCACCGCGCCCTTGGTGACGGCGATGTTCTCGCCCGGCTCGAAGGCTTCGGCCCCGATCGGCGGCTTGCCGCCCATGGCGCGCTCCCAATCCTCGGCGAAATTGATCGCGCCGCGCACGAGATTTTGGCCGCTCTCGCGCCAGGTGGTCTCTAGCACTTCGGGATTGGTCGCGACGAAATTGACCGGCGAAGCCATGTCGAGCCATTGGCGCGAGGCGAAGGAGACCATCTGTTCGTGATGCTGCGACACGCCGCCGATGCCGGTGGTCGCGCTGTGCCACCATTGCTGATTGAGCAGGAAGCCCTGATAGATCAGATTGAACGGCCAGCGGCGCCAGGCCGCGCCGCGAAAGCGCCGATCCTGCGGCAAGGGCAGGATGCAAGGCGGGTAATCGGGGTCGGTGCCGTGGCGCAAGGTGTAATTGCCGAGGCGGATCGCCTTGCGCAGCGCCTTCTCGCGGAGCTGCACGAGCTTCCCGGGCGACGCCAGAAGATGCAGCGCCCAGTCGAAATAGGTGAGCGCCATCCCGGCTGGCGAGATGCCGAGACTGAACCGGCCCAGCGCGGCGTGGAGCAGGCGATCGAAACTGTTGGGCTCGTCGATCTCGTCGCGCGGCGTCGCCGAGGACCAGCGCGGCGCAGGCGATGTCTTGCCTGCGGCCGGCGCGCCGGCATCGGGTCCCATGCCCGGCAACCGGGTCCAGGCGCGAAAAGCCTCGGCCGCAGCGGCGTTCAACCAGTCGAAGGACAGGGGCGCTGGGCTTGCCGGACTGTTCTCTGGCGCCGCGGTAGCCTCCGCGTCTTGCGGCGTGCGCCGACGCGCTGGGAGAGAACGCGCCGCCGCGCGTGATTCGGTTGAAATCTCCGCCATCGCCAACCTCGCCTCATGCCGATTTGCACCCCGCGCTCGCGCGCATTGTGATCGGGCGAAAGTATCCCGCCGCGCGAGCATGCCGGCCATGACCTGGATCAAGCCCGCGCGCAAGACGGGCCGCCGGTCATGGAACCGAGGCGACGCTCATTGTATGCTCGCGGCGCAAGCGCGAAGCGGGCAGACGCGATGATGGATCGAGCCGCCCGGGCCGGAATCGAAAGGTGAACAGTGACAGGCGAAGCCATTCCTCAGAACGATCTGCGCGAATTCATCGCCGCCTGCGCGGCGCGCGGCGAGCTGGCGCAGGTGAAGGACGCTCATTGGGATCGCGAGTTGGGCGCGGTCGCCGAGGTGCTCTATCGCCAGAAGGTCGAGAAATCGCCTATGCTGCTGTTCGACGAGATTCCCGAATATCCGAAGAATTATCGCTGCCTCTACGGCATGTTCGGCTCGCCGTTTCGTCTCGCCCTCGCTCTCGGCATGGAGCCGGCGCTCTCCAACAACCGCAAGGAGATGCTGGATCACTTCCGCAAGAACATCAAAAAAGGCTTCAAGCGCATCGCACCGAAACTCGTAAGCGACGGGCCGGTGCTCGAGAACATCGTGCGCGACAACGCCGTCGATATGCTGAAATTCCCGGTGCCGATTCATCACGAGCATGATGGCGGCCGCTATATCGGCACGGCCTGCGGTATCGTCACGCGCGATCCCGATAGCGGGCGCATCAATGTCGGCACCTATCGCGTCCAGGTGAAAAGCCCCAACAGCTGCGCCTCCTACATCTCGAACGGCAAGCAGGGCCGCATCCACCGCGACAAATATCTGAAAGCCGGGAAGCCCTGCCCGATCGTCATCATCGTCGGCTGCGACCCGATCACCTATCTCGCCGCCGGCTACACCATGCCCGACAGCATGCCCGAATATGAATGGGCGGGGGGGCTGATGGACCGGCCGATCGAGCTCATCGAGGGCGAGGTGACGAAGCTTCCCTTCCCCGCCCGCGCCGAGATCGTCTTGGAGGGCGAAATCCTGCCCGACGAGACGACGCTCGAAGGTCCCTTCGGCGAATGGCACGGCTATTACGCGGGCGAGGCCAAGGATGAGCCGGTCATCCGCATCAAGCGCATCTATCACCGCAACGATCCGATCCTCACCTGCGCCGCGTCGAACAAGCCGCCGCATTCGCATCTCTTCGAGCGCTGCTTTTTGCGCTCGGCGGCGCTCTTGGATGCGCTCGAAGGCGCGGGCATTCCCGATGTCACCGGCGCGTGGCTGCATCAGGCGGGCGCCGGCCGCACCTTCTGCGCCGTCTCGATCAAGCAGCGCTATTTCGGCCATTCGACGCAAGTGGGGCTGGTTGCCAGCCAAGTCGCCTCGGTCGGCTATATCAGCCGCTGGATCGTGGTGGTCGACGACGATGTCGACGTGACCGACATTCACGACGTGATCTGGGCGATGGGCACGCGCTGCGATCCGAAGACGCGCACAACCCTGCTCGATCATTGCTGGTCGTCGCGGCTCGACACGATGGTGTTCGACTATTCGCGGCTCTACAACTCGCGCATGGTGATCGATGCGTGCCGGCCTTACGAGCACCTCGACGATTTCCCGAAAGTGGCGATGACCTCGCCCGAATTCGCCGTGAAAATTCGCGCCAAATGGCCGGAGCTTTACAAGTGACGCTGCAATTTCACCGCGCGTCCTTCGACTGCTCGCGCCTTAACGGCGCTCGCGCTCAGGATGAGGATAGATTATCGATGGCATGTTTGGTTTCGCCTCACCCTGAGCTTGTCGAAGGGCGCAGGGTGCTGATCCAGCGGACAGCTCACTCATGATAGATCAAACCGAAGAAAAGCTTCGTCATCAGGTCGCGGCGGTCTCG
>DATEKH010000135.1:0-5802 GCA_035277525.1 Allostellaceae bacterium | reverse complement strand
TGATCTCGCGGCGCTACGATGTGCCGCTGCGCTCGATCATCGACGCCAATGATCTCGAGCCGCCATTCCGGCTCGCGGCGGGCACGCGTCTCAACCTGCCGCAAACGCGGTTCCATGTCGTCAAGGCGGGCGAGACGCTCTATGCGATCTCGCGCCTCTACGGCGTCGAGGTGAGCACGCTCGCGAGCCTCAATCGCCTCGGCGAGCCTTATGCGATCCGCGCGGGCGAGGCGCTCGAGCTGCCGCCATCGGTCGCGCCCAGCGAGCGCACGGCGAGCCTTTCTCCGCCGGCCGCGCCCGCGGTCGCAACCGCGCCCCCCGAAAAGCCGGCGCCGTCGCGGGCGCAGCCGATTCCGCCGGCGAGCCCCAAGGCGCATGGCGCAACCGCGCTCTTCGCCTGGCCGCTCGAGGGGCGGATCCTCGAATCCTACGGCACCGGGCCGGCCGGCACGCATAATGACGGGATCAACATCGCCGCGCGCGCGGGCGAGCCGGTGCGCGCGGCCGAATCGGGCGTCGTCGCCTATGCCGGCAACGAGCTGCGCGGCTATGGCAATCTCGTGCTCATCAAGCATCGCAACGGCTATATGACCGCCTATGCGCATAATGGCCGGCTGTTGGTGAAGCGCGGCCAGGCGGTGAAGCGCGGCCAGGAGATCGCCACCGCCGGCGCCACGGGCTCGGTCGGCACGCCGCAATTGCATTTCGAGATCCGCCACGGCACGCGCGCGCTCGATCCGATCGGCTATCTGCCCGCGCTGAACGCCAGCGCGAACTAGCGAAGCAGCTTGGTCGGCGGTCAAATCGGCACGCCGCCGGCCAGGAATTCACCCTCACGAAATCGTAACTTAACCGCTGGTTAAGCGCGCGGCTCCTAGGATGGGCAGACACTCATCCGCAAGGAGAGCCGGCCGATGAAGGTCGAGCAGCGCTTGTTTCATCCCGCGAGCGGCTGGTCGGTGGTCGCATCCGACGGCCCGACGGCGCCCGCGCTTGTCCTCTATTTCGCGTCGCCCGGCACGCTCGACGACGGCCGGCGCTTTGCCGAGCTGAAATCGGCCTATCCGCACGCGGCGCTTATCGGCTGCACCACCGGGGGCGAGATCGCGGCGCTCGAGGTGCATGACGGCGCGGTGGTGGCGACGGCGATCGAGTTCGCCGAGACCCCGGTGAAGTTCGCCCAGGACAAGGTCGCGCCGGGAAAATCCGCGTTCGATATCGGCGCCGCGATCGCGAGCGCGTTGCCGCGCCAGGATCTGCGCAACGTGTTCCTGCTGTCCGACGGCACGCAGGTCAACGGCACCGATCTCGTGGCGGGCGTGCAAAAGGTGCTCGGGCGCGATGTCTGTCTCACCGGCGGGCTCGCCGGCGACGGCGCGAATTTCGGCACGACCAAGGTCGGGCTCAACGCCAACCCCGAAAGCGGCAAGGTGGTCGCCGCCGGATTCTATGGCAGGCGCATCCGCATCGGCTATGGCAGCGTCGGCGGCTGGGACGCGGTCGGCCCCGAGCGCATCGTCACCCGGGCCGAGGGCAACACGCTCTACGATCTCGACGGCCAGCCGGCGCTCGATCTCTATAAGACCTATCTCGGCGCCGAGGCCGCCAATCTTCCGGCGAGCGCCTTGCTCTTTCCGTTGCGCATTCACCCGAAGGGCCGGCCGGAAGAAAGCCTCGTTCGCACCGTTGTCGGCATCGACGCCGCGAAGAAGGCGATGATCTATGCCGGCACGGTCCCGCAAGGCCATGTCGCCCAGGTGATGCTCGGCAATTTCGATAATCTCATTGCCGGCGCCGGGCGCGCCGCCGAGAAGGCGGCGATCCCGCAGGCGAAGCTCGCAATCCTGGTGAGCTGCATCGGCCGCAAGCTGCTGCTGGGGCAGCGCATCGTCGACGAAGTCGAAGCGGTGAGCGACGTGCTGGGCGCGGCGTGCCGAACCACCGGATTTTATTCCTATGGCGAGATCGCGCCGATGGAAAACCTTCCGTTCTGCGATCTGCACAACCAGACGATGACGATCACGACCTTCGCCGAACCCGCCTAGCCATGCACAAGCTGCTCGAGCGTCAGTTGCGGCAGGCGCGGCGCGGCAGCGCTTCGGGCGAACTCGACATCGACGCGTTGCTGGCGCTGGTCGATCTGGCTTACGCCGAAGCCGACCGCGAACGCAGCTATACGACGCGCGCCCATCGGGTGATGCATGAGGAGCAGGCGGATCTGCTGAAGCGGCAATTGCAGAACACCCAGGCGATCGTGCGGATCGAGGCGGAGAAGGCCGAAGCCGAGCGCGCGCGCGTTGCGGCCGAGGCCGAACTCTTGAAGCAGGAGCGCATGTCGCTGCTGGGGCAGCTCACCGCCTCGGTCGCGCATGAGCTGCGCAATCCCTTGAGCACGATCCGCAACACCATGCATGCGGTTCACGAGGCGGCGCGCGCTCAGGGCCTCGCGATCGACAGGCAGCTGGCGCGGGTCGAGCGCACCATCGATCGCTGCGATGGGATCATCGCCGATCTGCTCGACTATGCCGGGACGCGCGAGCTCGACCCAACGCCGCTCGCGCTCGATCCCTGGCTCGGCGACGTCCTCGACAAGGAAAAGCCGCCCGAGCACATCGCGCTCAAGCGCCGCTTGGCGGCGCCCGGCACCATCGTGCCGATCGATGCCGAAAGGCTGCGTTGCGCCATCGCCAATCTGATCGAGAACGCGGCCGAGGCGATGGGCGATGCGCCGGACCTGGCCGAGCGGCGCATCACGGTCTCGACCTATGCGACGACGAACGCGCCGGCGCCCTTTGCCGAGATCGTCGTCGCCGATACCGGCCCCGGCATGCCGCAGGAGGTACTGGCGCGCGTCTTCGACCCGCTCTACAGCACGCGCGCTTTCGGCACCGGTCTCGGCCTGCCGACGGCCAAGCGTATCGTCGAGCAGCATGGCGGCGATCTCTCCATCGGCAGCGCACCGGGGAGCGGCACCCGCGTGCGAATCCGGCTGCCGACCGTCGCGGCCAAGGACAGCCGCGCCGCCTGAGCCGCGGCCGACGCGGTAACGTCAAAAGGTTTGTGTCATCAGGAGAGGGGTGCCGAGGCCCTGGTTGCGGTTTTCGTGGTTGAAGACGGCATCGAGGACACGATCTTTCCGATCGAGGACATGTACCTCCTGCTGCAGCATGGCGACGCCAAGGCGGCGCGGTTCTATCGCACCGGACATATGGGCTACACGCCCGAGACCATGCCGACCATCGTCAAATGGATCGCGCAGACGCTGAGCGCGTAGCCTGGCGACGCGCGGCTGCGCTCGGAGGTCAGTGCAGGACCGTCACGCGCGCCTCGCCTGTGCGCTCCACCACATTGACGGACACGTCGGTGCCGTAACGCCGCAACAGGATGTTGAGCCTGGAGCCGCGCAGGGCGAGCGCGCGGATGGTCACCTCGTCGAGAAACATCGGCAGCCGCGGCTCGCGGAAGCAGACATCGCCGCCGTCGAAACGAAGCTCGAGCCCGAGGCAGGCCTGGAGCAGCGCGAACGGAGCGGCGCTCGACCAGGCCTGCGGCATGCAGGCCACGGGATAGAGCGTCGGCGCCGTGCCGGGCGTGCGCCGCAAGCCGCAGAACAGCTCGGGCAGGCGGCGCAGATCCATGTAGCGCGCGGTGTCGAACATCCCGCCCAGCAGCTTTTGCGCATGCGCCTTCATGCCATAGCGCGCGAAGCCCAGACCGATCAGCGCGTTGTCATGCGGCCAGATGGAGCCGTTGTGATAGGACATCGGGTTGTAGCGCGGCTCGGTCGAGGCGAGCGTGCGGATGCCCCAGCCGGTGAAAAATGCCGGCCCCATCAGCTGGTCGGCCACGGCCTGCGCGCGCTCGGGGGAGATGATGCCAGAAAAAAGCAGCTGGCCCGCATTCGAGGTGCGCACCTTGCAGGGCCGCTTGGCGCCATCGAGCGCCAAGGCGTAGGTGCCGATCTCGTCGCACCAGAATGCGCGCTCGAACGCGGCTCGCAAGCGTTCCGCCTCGTTCTCGAGCTTTTCCGCGCGCGCGGTAAGACCAATGGCTCCGGCGAGCCTCGCCGCGTGGTGCTTCGCGGCGTAGACATAGCCCTGCACCTCGCACAGCGCGACCGCGCCCTCGACGCTGCTGCCATCCGCGTGAAACACGGAATCGGCGGAGTCCTTCCAGCCTTGATTGACCAGCCCGGTCTTGCCCATGCGCTGATATTCGACAAATCCATCGCGGTCGCGATCGCCATCGGTGTCGATCCAGGCGAGCGCCGCATCGAGATGCGGCCATAGCGCCGCGATCGTGTCGATGTCGCCGGTGCGCTCGAAATAGAGCCCCGCGAGAACGATGAAGAGCGGCGTCGTATCGACCGCGCCGTAATAACGCGCGAACGGCACCTCGCCGAGCCGCGCGAGCTCGCCCGAGCGCATCTCGTGGAGAATCTTGCCAGGTTCCGCCTCGGCTTCGGGCCGCAGTTCGGTGGCTTGCGTCGCCGCGAGGAAACCCAGCACGCCCTTGGCGATCGCCGGATCGATCCACAGCAGCTCGGTCGCGGTGATGATGGCGTCGCGGCCGAAGGCGGTGCTGAACCAGGGAATGCCGGCATAGGGAAACGGGCCTTGCGCCGTGTCGGTCATCAGCATGTAGAGATCAGCCATGGCGCGGCAGAGCACCTCGTTGAAGATGTCATTCGAGGTCGCAACCGAGGCGGCCCGCGCCGTCGCAACGCGCAGCGCCCGCCGCGCACCGCGCAAGCTGACGAAGAACGGACAAGACGGCTCCTCGCTCCGCGCGTCCTCTTCGCAAGACACGGTCGCGAACAGCGAAACGCTTCGGCCGGCCGGGATCTCGAGGTGAAAAAGCGCTCCGGCCCGGTCGACATGCGCGGGGGCGGGGTCGAAGCGAATGAGCGCGCGGCGCGCGATCCCGTCGAGGCCGTGATAGAGGAACATGACGCCGTCCGAGAGGATCGTCGCTTCGGTCTTGCCGCGGCGCTCCCGCTTGTGACCGCGCACCTCAAAGATATCGGCGAAATCCGCCGCGTAGTGGAAACCAAACTCAATGCGCCGCGTTTGGCTGTCGAAGTTGCGGAGGCCGAGCCGTTCGTAGCACGTGCCTTCCCACAGGAATTTCGAGCGAACGATTTGAATCGTGTCGCGCGGCAGGTCGAGAACGCCGTCGACGAAGAAGTCGGGATTTGTCAGATCCGCGGTCAGGATGGCGTTGTTGTCCTGAACCGTGGAGCTCAGCAGCAGCGGCCGGCGGCCATTCACCAGCACGCCCAATCGGGAAAGATAGCGCGTATCCTTGTGATAGAGGCCTTCCGGGCTGCCATCTGCGGAGACGATGTTGCCGTAATGGTCGAACACGCCGAAGGTGTCGCCGTGCTTCAGCGTGCGCGGACGCCTTTCGAGGATGGACGAGGTCGCCGGAATGTAAAACTCGATCGAAGGAGCGGCGAGGATCTGCTCGCTCAGCACCTTGCCGGCAACATCCTCGCCCGTCACAGCGCCGCCCCCTCGGCGCGCGGCGACCGCTCGACCACCAGCGGCAGCTCGTCCGTGCCGAGCGGCTCGGTCACGGGATGAAGCGTCGTCTCGGCGCGGATTGTGTTGCGCTTCGTCATCAGCTGTTTGGTTGCCATGAGCGATTTGTACACCCGGATGTAGTCGCGAGCCATGCGCTCGGCCGTGAACCGCCGTGCGAAAACGCGGCGCACCACCCGCCGATCGAGCGCGCCCGCCCGCGCGACAGCATCAACCGCTTCTTCGACCGTGTCGACGATAAAGCCGGTGAGGCCGTGAT
>DATEKH010000134.1:0-4778 GCA_035277525.1 Allostellaceae bacterium | reverse complement strand
CCGAGGGCACCGCGGGTTGCGCGGGCTGAGCCGGGGCGGACTGCGCGGGCGACTGCGCCGGGGCTTGCTGCGCGGGCGCGGATTGTGCGGGGGCCGTCGGGACCGGGCCCTCATCGATGATCGAGCGGGCCTCGCGCTGATGCGCGGCGAGCACGGCGAGCGCGATGCTGGTCGCAAAGAACGCCGCGGCGACAATCGCGGTGGTGCGCGTCAGAAGATTGGCGGTGGAGCGGCCGGACATGAAGCCCGACATGCCGCCCCCGCCCATGCCGAGTGCGCCGCCCTCGCTCTTCTGCAACAGCACGACGCCGACGAGCGTGACGGCGAGAATCAGGTGAATGACAATGACGACCGTGGCCATGCGGCGGTTTTAGCCGCTCGCCGGCGCAAGCGCCAGAGGGTGGGCCCCTCTCAGCCGCACGCCTGCGCGATCGCCCAGAACTCCTCGGCGTCGAGGCTCGCGCCGCCGACCAGGGCGCCATCGACATTGGCGATGCCCATCAAGCCCGGCGCATTCGCGGCCTTGACCGAGCCGCCATAGAGAATGCGAATTTCGGACGGGCTGCGGACCGAGGCGACGAGTTGCTCGCGAATATGGGCATGCACTTCGGCGATCTGCGCCGCGGTCGGCGTGCGCCCCGAGCCGATCGCCCAGACCGGCTCATAGGCGATCACGATCTCGGGAGCGCTCAATTCCGCGGGCAGCGAGCCCTGCAGCTGGCTCGCGACCACGGCGAGGGTTTCGCCCGCGTCGCGCTGCGCCAGGGTCTCGCCGACGCAGACGATCGGCACCAGGCCGGCCGCGCGCGCCGCCGCCACCTTGGCTTTCACCAGCGCATCGGTCTCGCCCTGCTCGGCGCGCCGCTCCGAATGGCCGAGAATGACATAGTCGCAGCCGGCATCCTTGAGCATCGGCGCGGCGATCTCACCGGTATGAGCGCCGCTGGGCGCGACATGGCAATTCTGCGCGCCGAGCGCGATCGCGCTGCGGCTGAGGATCGTTTCGATCGAGTGCAGCAAGGTCGCGGGCGGACAGATGACGATGTCGCATGGGAGCGGCTCCTTTGCGGCGCGCGCCGCGAGCTGCTCGGCGAGGGCGACGCCGTCGGCCTTGAGCCCGTTCATCTTCCAATTTCCGGCCGCTAGCTTGCGCATCGCCAGGCTTTCGATCATTTCCAGCGAATTCTGCCCCGGCCTCGGCTCGAACGGCAAGCGCCGCGAGCCGGCGGCGTCGCGCCGCGCCCTTGCTTGGCCTTAGGGCCACTTCTATCATCCGCCGCCACCGCCATAACGCGACGCGCCTTCATGCTTCAAGCCATTCGCTCCAAGGCCGAGTCCTTCATCGTCAAGCTTTTGTTCGCCCTGTTGACGGCGACCTTCGCCTTGTGGGGGATCGGCGACATTTTCCGCAATTGGGGCAGCGACACCACGGTCGCGAAGGTCGGCGGCAAGGAGATCGCCGCCGATCAGCTGAGCCAGGCGGTGCGCAGCGAGGTGGAGCAGCTGCGCAACGTGCTCCACAACGATATCGACATGGAGCAGGCCAAGCAGCTCGGCCTCGTCAACTCCGCGCTGCAGCAGATGATCAGCGCACATCTTCTCGAGATCGAGACCGATCGGCTCGGCCTCGCTATGGGCGATGAGGGCGTGCGCCAGGCGATCGTCGAAAATCCCGATTTCAAGGGCCCCTCCGGCAGCTTCGACCGCGCGCGCTACGACCAGCTGCTCGCCGCCAATCAGCTCACCGAGCCGCAATACGAGGCCTCGGTGCGCGAGAATTTGCTGCGCAGCGAATTGACCGGCGCCTTGATCGACGGCGTGACGCCGCCCGCTTCGATGGTCGACGCGCTTTATCGCTCGCGCGCCGAGCATCGCGTCGCCACGACCGTGACCTTGACGCCGGCCGCGGTTCCAGCGCCCCCCGCGCCCACCCAAGAGCAGCTCGCCGCCTATCACGACGCGCATAAGGATGCGTTCCGCACGCCCGAGCAGCGCAGCATCAGCATCGCGACGCTGCGTCTCGAGGACGTCGCCGCCACGATCAAGGTGCCCGAGGACAAGCTCAAATCGGAATACGAGGCGCGGCGCGACGAGTTCCACACGCCCGAAGAGCGCGACGTGCAGCAATTGCTGCTGCCCGACCAAGCCAAGGCGAAGGCGGCCGAAGCCGAGCTGCAAGCCGGCAAGGATTTCGCCGCGGTCGCGAAGGAGCAGGCGGATGCCGATGCCTCGACCACGGATCTCGGCTGGGTCAAGCGCGACGATCTGCCGAAGGATCTCGCCGCGGCGGCTTTCGCGCTCGCGCAGGGCAAGCCGAGCGAGCCGATCCATACCAGCTTCGGCTGGCACATCCTGCTCATCACCGGCATCAAGCCCGAAGCGGTTCAAACCTTCGATCAGGTGAAGGACCGGCTCGCGCAGGAAATCGCGCGCGACGAGGCGGGCGACCAGATCGCCAAGACCGCGAACAACATCGACGACGCCACCGCCGCCGGCAATTCCTTCGCCGCGGTCGCGCAGAAATTCGGCATGAAGACCGAGACCATCGCGAGCATCGACGCCCAGGGCCATGGCGCGGACGGCAAGCCGGTCGAGCTGCCCCAGCCGGCCGACACCGTGCTGCACACCGCGTTTGCGACCGATTCCGGCCAGACCAGCCCGCTGACCGAATTGGGCGAGGACGGATATTTTCTCGTCCATGTCGACAAGATCATGCCGGCGACGGTGCAGCCGCTCTCGGCGGTGCATGACAAGGCGGTGAGCCTCTGGCAAGCCGATGAGAAGAAGAACGAGCTGAAGAAGCTCGCGGATCAGATCGTCGAGGAGGTGAAGGGCGGCAAGAGCCTCAAAGACGTGGCCGCCGCGCGCAAGCTCACCGTCGTGACGACCGCGCCGCTGCAGCGCACGGGCGGCGATCCGTCCGTGCCGCCCTCGCTGGTCGCCGCCATCTTCGGCGCGAAAAAAGGCGAGGCGGTCAGCGCCGCGGCCGGCGACAATTACGCCGTCGCCCAGGTGCAATCGATCGAGCCCGCCGATCCCGCCAAGGATCCGCAAGCCGTCAAGCAGCTCTCGGACGTTCTCGGCAATGCGATGCGCAACGACATGCTGAGCTCCTTCGATCAGGCGCTGCGCGCGCATATCCCGGTCGAGATCAATCAGGCCAATCTCGATCGCCTGCTCTGAGCGCCGCCCCAAACGCCATGGAGATCTCGCCCGGCTTCGATGAATTCGCGGGGCGGCGCGCGGCGGGGAAGCCGGTGCTGGTCTGGACCTCGTTGGTCGCCGATCTCGAGACCCCGGTCTCGGCGATGCTGAAGCTCGCCGCGGGCAAGCCCAACAGCTTTCTCTTCGAATCGGTCGAGGGCGGCGAGCGCATCGGCCGCTATTCGATCATCGGGTTGATGCCCGATCTGATCTGGCGCTGCTTTCGCGGCGCGGCCGAGATCAACCGCCGCGCGCGCCGCGAGCCCGCGGCGTTCGAGAAGGTCGCGGGCGGCGCGCTGCAATCCTTGCGCGCGCTCATCGCCGAATGCCGCATCGAGCCGCAGCCCGGCCTGCCGCCCATGGCCGCGGGCCTCTTCGGCTATCTCGGCTATTCGACGGTCGGGCTGATCGAGCGCCTGCCCGACGCCAATCCGGACACGCTCGGCGTGCCCGACGGCATGCTGCTCCGGCCGGGCATCGTCTGCATCTTCGACAGCGTGCAGGGCAGCGTCAGCGTCGTAACGCCAGTCTGGCCCGGCGCGGCCTCGGCGCGCGCGGCTTATGAAGAGGCGTGCGAGCGGCTCGCCGAAGTGATCGCGGATTTCGAGCGCGACCTGCCGCAGCGTCGCGCCGCCGATGCGGCGCCGGCCGAGCTGCCCGCGCCCAGCGCCAATATGACGCGCGATGAATGCCTCGCCATGGTCGAGACCGCGAAGGAATACATCCGCGCCGGCGAGATTTTCCAGGTCGTGCCGTCGATGCGGCTAAGCGTGCCCTTCGCGCTGCCGCCCGTGGCGCTTTACCGCGCGCTGCGGCGCCTCAACCCTTCGCCTTTCCTCTTCCTCCTGGATTTCGGCGATTTCGCCGTGGTCGGCTCGAGCCCCGAAATCATGGTGCGGCTGCGCGACGGCAATGTCTCGATCCGCCCGCTCGCCGGCACGCGGCGGCGCGGCAAAACCGAGGAAGAGGATCAGGCGCTCGCGGCGGAGCTCTTGGCCGATCCCAAAGAGCGCGCCGAGCATTTGATGCTGCTCGATCTCGCGCGCAACGATGTCGGCCGCGTCGCTCAGATCGGCACGGTGCGGGTCGCCGAGCAATTCGTCATCGAGCGCTACAGCCACGTCATGCATATCTGCTCGCATGTCGAGGGCAGGATCGCGCCCCAGCATGACGCGGTCGACGCACTGCTGGCGGGATTTCCCGCGGGCACGCTCTCGGGCGCGCCGAAGGTCAGGGCGATGGAGATCATCGACGAGCTCGAGCCCGAGCGGCGCAATCTCTACGGCGGCGCGATCGGCTATTTCGCCGCCGATGGCAGCATGGACACCTGCATCGTCTTGCGAACCGCCATCGTCAAGGACGGGAAAATGGTGGTGCAGGCCGGATGCGGCGTCGTCGCCGACAGCAACCCCGCATCCGAGCATCAGGAGATTCTCGACAAGAGCCGCGCCCTCTTCCGCGCCGCCGAGGAGGCGGTCAAATTCGCAAGGCTCGGCCGCAGCCGGAATTAGCGCGGCGTCGGACTCTCGTTAGCACGCAGGGCTGTCGCATATGATCGCTGCACGAGCACCCTG
>DATEKH010000133.1:0-31875 GCA_035277525.1 Allostellaceae bacterium | reverse complement strand
GACGGATGTGACCGGGACGGTGAAGCTGAAAGAGGGCACCGAGATGGTGATGCCCGGGGACAATGTGTCGATGGAGATCGAGCTGATCGCGCCGATCGCCATGGACGAGGGCCTGCGCTTCGCCATCCGCGAGGGCGGCCGCACCGTCGGCGCCGGCGTCGTCGCAAAGATCATAAAGTAACGGCGGGCGCGAGCGCGCAGCTTGGGATTGGAATTGCACCATGGCACTCGACAGTCAGAACATCCGCATCCGCCTTCGGGCTTACGATCATCGCGTTCTCGATCAGTCGACCAGCGAGATCGTCAACACCGCGAAGCGGACCGGCGCGCGCGTGCGTGGGCCAATCCCGCTGCCGACCCGAATCGAGAAATTCACCGTGCTGCGCTCGCCGCATATCGACAAGAAATCGCGCGAGCAATTCGAGATCCGCACGCATAAGCGGGTGCTCGACATCGTCGATCCGACGCCGCAGACCGTGGACGCGCTGATGAAGCTCGACCTCGCGGCGGGCGTCGATGTCGAGATCAAGCTCTAGGGGGCGATTACGTCATGCGTACCGGCCTCATCGCCCAGAAACTGGGCATGACCCGACAATTCTCCGAGGCGGGCGACCATAACCCCGTCACGGTGCTGAAGGTCGACAATTGCCAGGTGGTCGCCGTGCGCACCGCCGAGAAGGACGGCTATACCGCCGTGCAGCTCGGCGTCGGCAAGGCGAAGGTGAAGAATGTCAGTGAGCCGATGCGCGGGCATTATGCCAAGGCGAAGGTCGAGCCCAAGGCGAAGCTCGTCGAATTCCGCGTGACGCCCGACGCACTGCTCGAGGTGGGCGTGGAATTGTCGGCGGCGCATTTCGTCGCGGGCCAATTTGTCGATGTGGTCGGCACCACCAAAGGCCGCGGCTTCTCGGGCGTCATCCGCCGGCACAATTTCGGCGGCCTCAGGGCGACCCACGGCGTGTCGGTCTCGCACCGCAGCCATGGCTCGACCGGGCAACGCCAGGATCCCGGCAAGGTTTTCAAGAACAAGAAAATGGCCGGCCATTACGGTGTCGAGCGCGTGACCACGCAGAATCTGAAGATCATCGCATCGGATGCCGATCGCGGGCTCATCTACGTCGCGGGAGCGGTGCCGGGCTTCGACGGCGCATATGTGCTCGTCAAGGACGCGGCCAAGCGGCCTGCGCCCAAGGGCTTGCCCTTCCCGGCCGCGCTGCGGCAAGCCGCGGCGCAAGGCGGTTGAGATGAAACTCAAGATTACCAGCCTCGATAACAAGGAGGTCGGCAGCATCGAGCTCGCCGACGAGATCTTCGCGTTACCCGAGGTGCGCCGCGACATCCTCGCGCGCATGGTCAATTGGCAACTGGCGAAGCGCCGCGCCGGCACGCACAAGACCAAAGGCATCAGCGAGATCCAAGGCACGACGAGGAAGCCCTGGGCGCAGAAGGGCTCGGGCCGCGCACGCCAGGGCTCGCTGCGCTCGCCGCAATTCCGCGGCGGCGCCACCATCTTTGGCCCGGTCGTGCGCAGCCACGAATTCGGCCTGCAGAAGAAGGTGCGGCGCCTGGCACTGAAGACCGCGCTGACGGCCAAGCAGCGCGACGGCAAGCTCGTCGTGCTCGACAAGGCGGCGGCCAAAGACGCCAAGACCGGAGCGCTCGCCAAGCAATTCGCGGCTCTGGGCTGGACCTCGGCGCTCATCATCGATGGCGCGACGCTCGATGAAAATTTCGCCCGCGCCGCACGCAACTTGCCGGGCATCGACGTGCTGCCGCAGCAGGGCGCCAATGTCTACGACATCCTGCGCCGCGACACGCTCGTCTTGACGCGCGACGCCGTCAATGCACTGGAGGCGCGCCTCAAATGAGCCGGTTCCGCTTCATTCCGCGCGAGACGCCGAAGCTCACGCGCGAGGCCATGTACGATCTCGTCATCGCGCCGGTGATCACCGAGAAGGCGACGATGGCTTCCGAGCACAACCAGGTGACCTTCCGGGTGCCCCTCAGCGCCGACAAGCGCGCGGTCAAGGCCGCGATCGAGGGCCTCTTCAAGGTCAAGGTCACGGCCGTCAACACGATCCGCGTCAAGGGCAAGAGCAAGCGCTTCCGCGGCCGGCCGGGACGGCGTTCCGATTTCAAGAAGGCGATCGTCACCTTGGCCGAAGGCTCGAAGATCGACGTGACGACAGGGGTCTGACGGATGGCATTGAAGAGCTACAAGCCCACGACCGCCGGTCAGCGCCAGCTGGTGCTGGTGGACCGGAGCGAGTTGTGGAGCGGCGATCCGGTCAAGACTCTGACCGAAGGCAAGACCGGTACCGGCGGGCGCAACAATCGCGGCCGAATCACCGTGCGCTGGCGCGGCGGCGGCCATAAGCGCCGCCTGCGCAACGTCGATTTCAAGCGCCGCAAGCAAGGGACGGCCGAGGTCGTGCGGCTCGAATACGATCCGAACCGCTCGGGCTTCATCGCGCTCATCAAATACGAGGATGGCGAATTGAGCTACATCCTCGCGCCGCAGCGTCTTGCCGCCGGCGACAAGGTGGTGTCGGGCGACCGCGTCGACGTAAAGCCGGGCAACGCCATGCCGATGCGCAACATCCCGGTCGGCACCATCATTCACAATGTCGAGATGAAGCCGGGCAAGGGCGGCCAGCTCGCGCGCGCCGCCGGCACCTACGCACAGCTTGTCGGCCGCGACGCCGGCTACGCGCTGCTGCGGCTCGCCTCGGGCGAGGTTCGGATGGTGCGCGCGGAATGCATGGCGACGATCGGCGCCGTCTCCAACCCCGATGAGCAGAACGTCTCGATCAGCAAGGCCGGCCGCAATCGCTGGCTCGGCAAGCGGCCCTCGGTGCGCGGCGTCGCGATGAACCCGATCGATCACCCGCATGGCGGCGGCGAAGGCCGCACCTCCGGCGGGCGGCACCCGGTGACGCCGTGGGGCAAGGGCACGAAAGGCACGAAGACGCGGCACAACAAGGCGACGGACCGCTTCATCATCCGGCGCCGCCGGCAGAAATAGGGAGAGCGAGGGTGGCACGCTCGACTTGGAAAGGGCCGTTCGTCGACGGCTATCTGTTGAAGAAGGCGGAGAAGGCGCGCGGCTCCGGCCGCAACGAGATCATCAAGACATGGTCGCGCCGCTCGACGATTTTTCCGCAATTCGTCGGCCTGACCTTCGGGGTCTATAACGGGCACAAATTCATTCCCGTGCTCGTGACCGAGCACATGATCGGCCACAAATTCGGCGAGTTCGCGCCGACGCGCACCTTCCACGGCCATTCGGCGGACCGCAAGGTCAAGCGGGAGACGGCATGAGCAAGAAGCAGGCTCCCCGCCGTCTCGCCGAGACCGAGGCCTCGGCCTATGCGCACGGCATCCGCATCAGCGCGCGCAAGCTGAACCTCGTCGCGCAAACGATCCGCGGCAAGCCCGCGAGCGCGGCGCTGAACGAGCTCGCCTTCTCGCGCCGGCGCATCGCCGGCGACGTGAAAAAGGTGCTCCAGGCTGCGATCGCCAATGCCGAGAACAACCACCAGCTCGACGTCGACAAGCTCGTCGTCAAGGAGGCGACGGTGGGCCGCGCCTTCGCGCTGAAGCGCTTCCATGCGCGCGGCCGCGGGCGCTCGGCGGCGGTGCAGAAATATTTCGCCAATCTTCTCGTCGTCGTGCGCGAGCGCGCCGAGGAGAGCGGCGAGGCGGGCGGGCAGGAGAAGGCTTAATGGGTCAAAAGGTCAATCCGATCGGGCTGCGGCTCGGCATCAACCGGACCTGGGATTCGCGCTGGTTCGCGCGCAAGGATTACAGCAACCTCCTGCACGAGGATCTGAAGCTGCGGAAATTCTTGGGCGAGCGACTGCAGCAGGCGGGCGTGAGCAAGATCATCATCGAGCGCGCGGCCAAGAAGACCCGGATCACCATCCATTCGGCGCGTCCCGGCGTCGTCATCGGCAAGAAAGGCGCCGATATCGAGAAGCTGCGTTTGGATCTCGGGAAGATGACCAATTCCGAGGTCAGCCTCAACATCCTCGAGATCCGCAAGCCCGAGATCGACGCCAAGCTGATCGCCGACGGCATCGCGCAGCAATTGGAGCGGCGGGTCGCCTTCCGCCGTGCGATGAAGCGCGCCGTGCAATCGGCGATGCGCCTCGGCGCGCTCGGCATCCGCATCAACTGCTCCGGGCGGCTCGGCGGCGCCGAGATCGCGCGCATGGAGTGGTATCGCGAGGGCCGCGTCCCGCTGCACACGCTTCGTGCCGATGTCGATTTCGGCTACGGCACGGCCAAGACCACCTATGGCACCTGCGGCGTCAAGGTCTGGGTGTTCAAGGGCGAGGTGATGCAGCACGACCCGATGGCGCAGGACAAACGCGCCGCCGAGGCGCAGCCGGCGCGCGCATAAAGAGGCGAGCTTTCGATGTTCCAACCTGCACGCACCAAATACCGCAAGGCGCATAAGGGCCGCATTCACGGCAAGGCCAAGGGCGGAACCGCGCTCAATTTCGGCAATTTCGGATTGAAGGCGACCGAGCCGGGCCGCGTCACCGCGCGCGAGATCGAGGCGGCGCGGCGCGCCATCACGCGCCACATCAAGCGCGTCGGCCGCATCTGGATCCGGATCTTCCCGGACGTGCCGGTGTCGCGCAAGCCGGCCGAAGTGCGCATGGGCAGCGGCAAGGGCACGCCCGAGTTCTGGGTCTGCCGGGTGAAGCCTGGGCGCATCATGTTCGAATTGGACGGCGTGCCGGGACCGATCGCGCGCGAGGCTTTCGCGCTGGCGTCGGCGAAGCTATCGGTCGCGACAAGGGTGGTGGCGCGCGTCGGCGAGGGAGGCGAGCCGTGAAGGCGGGTGACGTGCGGGCCAAGACCGATGACGAGCTGAAGAGCGAGCTCGAGCAGCTGAGCAAGGAAGTGTTCAACCTGCGCTTTCAGAAAGCGAGCGGACAGCTCGAGAACACCACGCGCGTGCGGCAGGTGCGGCGCGACATCGCGCGCATCAAGACGGTGCTCGGCGAACGCACGCGCAAGGCCGGCTGAGGGAAAGAGATCGAGAGATGCCAAAGCGTGTCCTGACGGGCGTCGTCGTTTCCGACAAGGCGAACAAGACCGTGATCGTGCGGGTCGAGCGCCGCGTCATGCACCCCGTCTACAAGAAATTCATCATGCGCTCGAAGAAATATGCGGCGCATGACGAGACCAACGCGCACAAGACCGGCGACCTCGTGCGCATCGAGGAGAGCCGGCCGCTCTCCAAGACCAAGCATTGGGTCGTGCTCTCGGGCGGCGCGCCGGTCGAGGGCCGCAAGGTCGTGAGCGCGGTCGAGATCGACGAGCCGCCGCAGCAGCGCGCACGGCGCACGCGCGCGGCGAAACCAGCGGCCAATCCGGAGTAAGCCGCCATGATCCAGATGCAGACCAATCTCGACGTGGCCGACAATTCCGGCGCCAAGCGCGTCCAGTGCATCAAGGTGCTGGGTGGCAGCAAGCGGCGCACGGCAACCGTCGGCGACATCATCGTCGTCTCGGTCAAGGACGCGATCCCGCGCGGCCGCGTGAAAAAGGGCGACGTGCACAAGGCGGTGATCGTCCGCACGGCCAACGCCATCCGCCGCCCGGACGGCAGCGCCATCCGCTTCGACCGCAATGCGGCCGTGCTCATCACCAACCAGGACGAGCCGATCGGCACGCGCATCTTCGGGCCGGTGACGCGCGAGCTGCGCGCGCGCAAATTCATGAAGATCGTCTCGCTTGCGCCCGAGGTGCTGTGACGATGAAGCTGAAGATCAAGAAGGGCGACAAAGTCGTGGTCTTGACCGGCCGCGACAAGGGCAAGAGCGGCGAGGTCTTGAAGGTGAGGCGCGCCGAGGCGCGCGTCATCGTCCAGGGCGTCAACATGGTGAAGCGGCACACGCGGCCGCGGCCCGGCGAGCCCGGGGGCATCGTCGAGAAAGAGGCGGCGATCCATGTCTCGAACGTCGCCCATATCGATCCCAAAACCCAGAAGCCGACCCGGGTCGGCTATCGCATTCTCGAGGACGGCCGCAAGGTGCGCTACGCCAAGCGCTCCGGCGAGGTTCTCGACGCCTGAGGGACAGAGCATGGCGACGCGCCTCAAAGAGCATTACGACAAGGTCGTCCGTCCGAACCTGATGAAGGAGTTCGGCTACAAGAACGTCTTCGCCGTGCCGCGGCTCGAGAAGATCGTCATCAACATGGGCGTCGGCGAGGCGGTTCAGGACACGAAGAAGGTCGATGCCGCCGCGAAAGAGCTCGCCGCCATCGCCGGGCAAAGGCCGGTCATCACCCGCGCCAAGAAATCGATCGCGACCTACAAGGTGCGCGAGAACATGCCCTTGGGCTGCAAGGTCACCTTGCGCAAGGAGCGCATGTACGAATTCCTCGACCGGCTCGTGAACATCGCCCTGCCGCGAGTGCGCGATTTTCGTGGCGCCTCGGGCAAGAGCTTCGATGGCCGCGGCAATTACGCGCTTGGCCTCAAGGAGCAGCTGGTGTTCCCCGAAATCAACTACGACCAGGTCGATGCCACGCGCGGCATGGACATCGTCATCGTCACGACGGCGAAGACCGACGCGGAAGCCAAGGCGCTGCTGCGCGGTTTCGACATGCCGTTCGTCAACTGATCCCGGAAGGGCAAGGTAATGGCCAAGACCAGTTCGATCGACAAGAACCGCAAACGGACGCTTCTCGTCAAGCGCATGGCGCCAAAGCGCGCGCGTTTGAAGGCGATCGCCGCGAACAAGGAGCTGCCGCCGGAAGAGCGCTTCGCGGCGCGCTTGAAGCTCGCGGAGATGCCGCGGAATTCCTCGGCCACGCGCCTGAAGAACCGCTGCGCCCTGACCGGACGTCCGCGCTCTTACTATCGCAAATTCAAGCTCTCGCGCATCGCGCTTCGCGAGCTGGCCTCGCTCGGCCAGATCCCGGGCATGGTGAAGTCGAGCTGGTAAGGGAGAGAACGGCATGTCGATGAGCGATCCTCTCGGGGATATGCTGACCCGGATCCGGAACGGCCAGCAGGCGCACAAGTCGGTCGTGGAATCGCCGGCGTCGCGGATCCGCGCCAATGTCCTGGAGGTGCTGCAGCGCGAGGGCTACATCCGCGGCTTCAAGCACGAGCAAATCCGCCCGGGCGTCGCCGAGCTCAAGATCGAGCTCAAATATGTCGATGGCGAGCCGGTGATCCGCGAATTGACGCGCGTCTCGAAGCCGGGGCGGCGCATCTACTCGCGCGTCTCGGACCTGCCGCGCGTCTATAACGGCCTCGGCATCTCGATCCTGTCGACCCCGCGGGGCGTCATGTCCGACAACGAAGCCCGCGCCGCCAATGTCGGCGGCGAGGTTCTCTGCCGCGTCTTCTGAGGCAACCATGTCACGCATCGGCAAAGTTCCCGTCACCATCCCCCAAGGCGTCACCGTCGAGGTGGCCGGCGGCGTGGTGACGACCAAGGGCAAGCTCGGCACCCTCAAGGCTCCGGTCGGCGACGAGGTCGAGGCCAGCGTCAAGGACGGCAAGGTGGTGCTGAAGCCGAAGCACGACACCAAGCGCGCGCGCATGGAGTGGGGCTCGGCGCGCGCGCATATCGCCAACATGGTGAAGGGCGTCGCGAACGGCTACACCGTCAATCTCGAAATCAACGGCGTCGGCTATCGCGCCGCGGTGCAGGGCAAAGATCTGGTGCTGCAGCTCGGCTACAGCCACGACGTGCATTTCCCGATTCCGCCGGACGTCAAGATCGCGTGCGAGAAGCCGACCTCGATCGCGGTCTCGGGGCCCGATCTCCATCGCGTCGGCCAGGTCGCCGCGGTGATCCGCTCGTTCCGGCGTCCTGAGCCTTACAAGGGCAAGGGCATCAAATATCTGACCGAGACGGTCCGGCGCAAGGAAGGCAAGAAGAAGTAGGAGCGGCGCATGAGCGGCAAGTCCCAGACCCTCTTTGCCAGGCGGAGCACGCGGGTGCGCGCGCGGCTTGCGCTCACCGGCCGCGGCCGGCCGCGGCTTTCCGTGTTCCGCTCCTCGAAGCACATCTATGCGCAGGTGATCGACGATGCGGCCGGGCGCACGCTCGCCGCCGCTTCGAGCCTCGATAAATCCCTGCGCGAGAGCCTCAAGACCGGTGCGGATAAGGCAGCGGCGGGCGCGGTCGGCAAGCTCATCGCCGAGCGCGCCAAGGCGGCGGGCATCTCCGCTGTCGTGTTCGACCGCGGCGGCTATCTGTTTCATGGCCGGGTCAAGGCCCTGGCCGACGCCGCCCGCGAGGGCGGGCTGGATTTCTGAGAAGGGGCGTTCATGGCAACGACACCATCGGGCAGCGAGAGACCGGCGCGCGGACGCGGCGGCGACCGGCCGCAGCGCGGGCGTGGCGGCGAGGGCGAGCGCGGCGGGCGCGAGGACAGCGAGTTCATCGAGAAGCTCGTTGGCATCAACCGCGTCGCCAAGGTGGTGAAAGGCGGGCGCCGCTTCGGCTTTGCCGCGATCGTCGTTGTCGGCGACGGCAAGGGCCGCGCCGGCTACGGCTCGGGCAAGGCGCGCGAGGTTCCCGAAGCCATCCGCAAGGCGACCGAGCAAGCGCGCCGCGGCATGATCCGCGTGCCGCTGCGTGAAGGGCGGACGCTCCATCACGACGTGTTCGGCCATTACGGCGCCGGCCAGGTGGTGGTGCGCGCCGCGCCGCAGGGAACCGGCATCATCGCCGGCGGGCCGATGCGCGCGATCTTCGAGGCGCTCGGGGTGCAGGACGTGGTGGCAAAATCGGTCGGCACCTCCAACCCGCACAACATGATCAAGGCCACCTTCGAGGCGCTCGACCGCTCGGTCAGCCCGCGCGCGGTGGCGGCGCGACGCGGCAAGAAGGTCAGCGACATCTTGCCGCGCCGCGAGGGTCAGGAAGCGCGCGAGTAGGAGCAGGACATGGCCGAGGGAAAGCCCGAAACGAAGAAAAAGCCGGCCCGCGCCGCCGCCAAGGCTGCGCCCAAGGCCGCGGACGCCGCGCCGAAAAAGGCGGCGGCAAGGCCGAAGGCGGCAAAAGCAGCCGCTCCGGTGGCGGCGCCGGAAGCTGCGGCACGGAAGCCCGCTGCGGCCGCCAAGCCCGCACGGCCGAAGCCCGAGAAAGCTTTGAAGGTGACGCAGATCGGCAGCCCGATCGGCCGCCAGGATTACCAGCGCGCGACGCTCAAGGGCTTGGGGCTCAACAAGCGCCACCGCTCGCGCGTCCTCGAGGACACGCCCGCTGTGCGCGGCATGATTGCGCGCGTCCAGCATCTGGTGCGGGTGGAATCGGCCTCCGAGGGGGCCTAAGCTTGCCGGTGGATCGATCATGAAGCTCAACGAGATTTCGGACAACCTAGGCGCCCATTACCGCGCCAAGCGCCGCGGCCGCGGCATCGGCTCGGGCAAGGGCAAGACCAGCGCGCGCGGCGGCAAGGGCCAGACCGCGCGCACCGGCGTCGCCTTGAACGGGTTCGAGGGCGGCCAGACGCCGCTCCATCGCCGTTTGCCGAAACGCGGATTCAACAACACCGATTTCCAGCGCGTTTTCACGATCGTCAATCTCGGCCGGCTTCAGGTCGCGCTCGATGCCGGCCGCCTCAAATCGGATGGGACCGTGAATGGCGAGGCGCTCGTCGCGGCGGGCGTGCTGCGCCGCGTGCGCGACGGCGTGCGGCTTCTCGCCAAGGGCGAGTTGAAGACGCCGTTGACGCTCGAAGTTGCGGGTGCGTCGAAGGCCGCGATCGAAGCTGTCGAGAAGCTCGGGGGAAAGGTGATCGTGGCGGCCGCCAAGCCGGCCGCCGCCGCTTCATGAGGAGACGCTAGATGGCGTCAGCCGCCGAACAACTCGCCGCCAGCATCAACCTGTCGGCGTTCGCCAAGGCGACCGAGCTCAAGAACCGCATCTGGTTCACGCTGGGCGCGCTCGTCATCTATCGGCTCGGCACCTATATCCCCTTGCCCGGCATCGATCCGCAGGTGCTGCAGGAAATCTTCGCGCGCAATTCGGGCGGCATTCTCGGCATGGTCGACATGTTCTCGGGCGGCGCGCTCGGACGCATGACGATCTTCGCCCTCAACATCATGCCCTACATCTCCGCCTCGATCATCGTCCAGCTTTTGACCGCGGTCTCGCCGCAGCTTGAAGCCCTGAAGAAGGAGGGCGAGGCCGGGCGCAAGAAGCTCAATCAATATACGCGCTACGGCACGGTGTTCCTCGCCGCGATCCAGGCCTATGGCATTGCCGTCGGCATCGAGGGGCTGCGCGGGCCATCGGGGCTCGCCGTCACCAATCCTGGGGTCTTCTTCCGCCTCAGCTCGATGGTCACGCTCACCGGCGGCACGGTGTTCCTGATGTGGCTCGGCGAGCAGATCACGGCCCGCGGCGTCGGCAACGGCATCTCGCTCATCATCATGGCGGGCATCGTGGCGCGCATGCCGCCGGCCTTGGCGAGCCTCCTCGAATTGAGCCGCACCGGCGCGATCTCGGCCTTCTTCCTGATCTCCTTCGTGATTGGCGCGATCGCGGTCATCACTTTCATCGTGTTCATCGAGCGCGCGCAGCGGCGCATCCTGGTGCAATACCCGAAGCGCCAGGTCGGCAACAAGATGTTCGGCGGCGAGGCCTCGCATCTGCCGCTGAAGCTCAACACCTCGGGGGTGATCCCGCCGATTTTCGCATCGTCTCTGCTGTTGCTGCCCGCGACCCTGGCCGGGTTCAGCGCCGGCTCGACCGGCACGCTGGCCCAGATCGCCGCCTGGCTTGGCCATGGCCAGCCGATCTATATGGGGCTCTATGTCGCGCTCATCATCTTCTTCTGCTTCTTCTACACCGCGATTGTGTTCAACCCGGTGGAGACGGCCGACAACCTCAAGAAATACGGCGGCTTCGTGCCGGGCATCCGACCGGGCAAGAACACCGCGGATTATCTCGATTATGTGCTGACGCGCCTGACCGTGGTCGGCGCGATCTATCTCGCGGGCGTCTGTGTCTTGCCCGAATGGCTGATTTCCGAATACTCGTTGCCGTTCTATTTCGGCGGCACCAGCATCCTGATCGTCGTCAGCGTCACCATGGACACCGTGGCGCAGATTCATTCGCATCTGCTCGCCCATCAGTATGAAGGCCTCATCAAGAAATCGAAGTTGCGGGGGAGACGCGGTTGAACATTCTTCTGCTCGGTCCCCCCGGGGCCGGGAAGGGGACGCAGGCCAAGCGCCTCGAGGAGCGCTACGGCATGGTCCAGCTATCGACCGGCGACATGCTGCGGGCCGAGCGCGCCTCGGGCAGCGCGCTGGGCCGTCAGGTCCAAGCGATCATGGATGCCGGGAAGCTGGTTTCGGACGACGTCATGATCGCGCTCATTGCCAACCGCATCGCCGCGCTCCACGGCAAGGGCTTCATCCTCGACGGATTTCCGCGCACCGTTCCCCAGGCCGAGGCACTCGACGAGATGCTGACGAAAAACGGCATCGTGCTCGATCAGGTGATCGAGCTGACGGTCGATGAGGCCGCGCTCATCGACCGGATCGCCGGCCGCTTCAGCTGCAAGACCTGCGGCGCTTCCTACCATGACCGCTATCACCAGCCGAAAAAGCCCGGGCATTGCGACGTTTGCGGTGGAAGGGACTTCATCCGCCGCCCCGACGACAATGCCGAAACCGTCAGGGCGAGGCTCAAGGCCTATCGCGAGCAGACCGCCCCGATCCTGCCCTATTACCGCGCCAAGGGCGTGCTGCGCTCGATCGATGGCATGGCCGATATCGACGCGGTTACGCAGCAGATTGAAATTATTCTAAAAAAGACCCGAGGTTGACTTTGGTGGAAAAATTCCGATATAAGGCCCCTTCGGCCAACCGGGGCGTCTGGTCACCGTCCGAAACCGACAATTCGAACTGAGGAGAAGCGCAGGTGGCGCGCATTGCCGGCGTCAACATTCCCAATCAGAAACGCGTCCCGATCGGCCTTACCTATATCCACGGCATCGGCCGCGCTTCGGCGGAAAAGATTTGCGCCAAGGTCGGAATCCCCGAGCAGCGCCGCGTGCATGAATTGACCGACGACGAGGTGCTGCGCATCCGCGAGGTCATCGACCGCGAATATCAGGTCGAAGGCGATCTGCGGCGCACCGTCGCCATGAACATCAAGCGGCTGATGGATCTCGGTTGCTACCGCGGTCTGCGTCACCGCAAGGGATTGCCGGTGCGCGGCCAGCGCACCCACACCAACGCCCGGACCCGCAAGGGCCCGGCGCGGCCGATCGCGGGCAAGAAGCTGGCGCCCACCAAGTAGATGTCCGCGCGGCAAGTTTCTTAAAGACGAGGTCAACACAATGGCGACGACGACCAAGCCCGGTGCAGCCACGCGCGTCCGCCGTCGCGAGCGCAAGAACATCACCTCGGGCGTGGCGCATGTGAACGCCACCTTCAACAACACGATGATCACCATCACCGATGCGCAAGGCAACACCATCGCTTGGTCGTCCTCGGGAACGATGGGTTTCAAAGGGTCGCGCAAGTCGACGCCCTATGCCGCGCAGGTCGCCGCCGAGGATGCGGGCCGCAAGGCGATGGAGCATGGCATGCGCACGCTCGAGATTGAGGTCAAGGGACCGGGTTCGGGCCGCGAATCGGCACTCAGAGCACTGCAAACGGTGGGCTTTACGGTGTCGTCGATCCGCGACGTGACCACCATTCCGCATAATGGCTGCCGGCCGCCCAAGCGCCGGCGCGTTTAGTTCGAAATTGGTTTTCCGCGCGACCGCGCCTGCGCTTATCGCGGGCTGCGCGCGCCATAAGACAAAGGACGTGAGGATCGGCTCGTGACGCAAATCCAGAAAAATTGGCAGGAATTGAAGAAGCCCGGGCAGCTCGTGGTGCAGCCCGGAGACGACCCGGCGCGGGTCGCAACCGTGGTCGCGGAGCCGCTGGAGCGCGGCTTCGGCCTGACGCTCGGCAACGCGCTGCGCCGCGTGCTGCTGTCGTCGCTTCAGGGCGCGGCCATCACCTCGGTGCAGATCGAGGGCGTGCTGCACGAATTCTCCTCGCTCCCCGGCGTGCTCGAGGATATCACCGACATCGTCTTGAACCTCAAGGGCATCGCGCTCCGGCTCCATGGCGAAGGGCCCAAGCGGATGCGGCTCCGAGCCAACGGGCCGGGCGAGGTCAGGGCGAGCATGATCGAGCTGCCGCACGATATCGAGATCATGAATCCCGATCACCTCATCTGCACGCTCGATAAGGGCGCGAAGGTGGCGATGGAGTTCTCGGTCGACACCGGCAAGGGCTATCGCCCGGCGACCGACAACCGGCCCGAGGACGCGCCCATCGGCCTCGTCCCGGTCGATGCACTGTTCAGTCCGGTGCGCCGTGTCAGCTACAAGGTCGACAACACCCGCGTCGGCCAGCGCACGGACTACGACAAGCTGTCGATGACGGTCGAGACCAATGGCGCGGTCACGCCCGAGGATGCGGTCGCGCTTGCCGCGCGCATCCTCCAGGATCAGCTGCAGCTCTTCATCAATTTCGAGGAGCCGCGCGCCGCCTCGGAGGAAGAGCGTCCCTCGGAGCTGCCCTTCAACAAGAACCTCTTGCGCAAGGTCGACGAGCTCGAGCTCTCGGTGCGCTCGGCCAATTGCCTCAAGAACGACAACATCGTCTATATCGGCGATCTCGTGCAGAAGACCGAGTCCGAGATGCTGCGGACGCCGAATTTCGGCCGCAAGTCGCTGAACGAGATCAAGGAAGTGCTGGCGCAGATGGGACTCTATCTCGGCATGGAAATCCCGAATTGGCCGCCCGAGAACATCGAGGAGCTGGTGAAGCGCCTCGAAGAGCCCTATTGAGAGCACGCAAATGCGTCACCGTTTGAGAGGCCGCAGCTTCAGCCGCACCTCGGCTCATCGCAAGGCGATGTTCGACAATCTTTGCCATGCGCTCCTGAAGCACGAGCAGATCACCACGACGCTGCCCAAGGCGAAGGATCTGCGCCCCGTGGTCGAGCGGCTCATCACGCTCGGCAAGCATGGGGGCCTCGCCGCGCGGCGGCGCCTGATCGCGACCTTGCAAGACGAGACCATCGCCAACAAGGTGCTGACCACGCTCGCCGAGCGCTATGCGAAGCGCGCGGGCGGATATTGCCGCATCTACAAGGCGGGATTCCGCCACGGCGACGCCGCGGCGATGGCGGTGATCGAGCTGGTTGATCGCGACCCCGAGGCCAAGGGCCAGGATTCGGGACCGGTCCAGCTCGCCGAGGGCGAGGAAGAGGAAGCGGCGGCCGCATCCTGAGCCGCGCCTTCCACCTTCTGACGGAGAACGCCGGCTGACGCGCTTCCCCCGCGTCAGCTTTCTTTTTTCCGCCGCAGATGCCAGGTCGCGGCCGCGACCGCGAGATTGCCCGCGGCGATCGCGAGGAAGATATCCGTGACGCCGGCGCCGAGCTTCAGCATCACGGCGCTGCCCAACCCGGCGCCCACCATGAACATCGCGTTCCACACATTGTTGGCGGCGACGATGCGCGCCCGCCGGTTGATCGCGCTGCGCGCCTGCATGATGGCGTAGAGCGGCACGACGAACGCGCCGGCGGCCAGCGCGGTTGCAAAGAGGTCGAAGGAGATCCGCCAATTCTCGGGGCGCGCGAGGAACGCCGCCATGCCGACGAAGCCCGTCCCCACGCGCGTACCGTCCACCAGCCAGATGTCGCCGGCGAAGATGCCGATGGCGAGGGCCGAGAACGGCACCAGCCGCGCGGTCAAGGCGCCGCGCAGAATCCGACCCGACAGCAATGAGCCTGCGCCGATGCCGATCGAATTCATCGTGAGGAAGAGCGTTACGACCTGGTTGTCGGCGCCGAGCACATCCTTGGCGTAGTTAGGAAATTGCGAAACCACCCCCACCGCCACGAACCAGAACCAGGAATTGCCGAAGATCGCCCAGCGCACCACCGGATTTTCGCTCGCAAAGCGCATCACATGCCAGGTTTCGGCCGCGATGTTGGGATTGACGCGCAGCTCGGGCGCGGCGCGGCCCATGCGCGGGATCAGCAGGCTCGCCGCCCAGCCCGCGATCGCGAAGGCCAAGACCGTGCCGCCGACGAGCGCGGGCCCGTGGGCGAGCATGATCAAGATGCCGCCGGCGATGGTGCCGATGAGGATGGCGAGGAAGGTCCCGGCCTCGATCACCGCGTTTCCGCCGAGGAGATCGTCCTCGGAGAGGAGCTCGGGCAGGATGCCGTACTTGACCGGGCCGAAGAATGCGGCCTGGACGCCGGCGAGGAACAGCACCACCAGCCCGAAGCCGACGCTGTCGAAGGCGAGGGCGATGCTGGCGAGCACCATGACGCCGATCTCCCAGAGCTTCAGAGCGCTGACGAGATCGGCCTTCTCGAATTTGTCCGCGAGCTGCCCGGCGGTCGCCGAAAATAGGAAATAGGGCAGGATGAAGAGCGCCGTGGCGATGGTCACGATGATTTCGAGCTCGCTCGAGCTGGCGGCGTTGCGATAGGCCACCTCGATGACCAGCGCGTTGCGCAAAAGATTGTCGTTCAACGCGCCGAAGAATTGAGCCAGAAACAGGCCGAGAAGCCGGCGGCTCGACAGGAGACGGAGCTGACCCGATCCCATTCGCGCTCAGACCGTCGGATACGCGCTGAAGCCGCCGCCGCCGTCATCGGCCGCGGGCGCCGTCTCCACCCGGTCGACCCGCGCGGCGCGCGGCCCGCGCTTGCACCGCTCGATCATGGCGGCGACCTCGTCGGCCTCGCCGATCACCAGCGCCTCGACGCTGCCGTCACGCCGGTTCCGGACCCAGCCGCGCAGGCCGCGGGCGCGCGCCTCGGCCATGACGAAGGCGCGGAAGCCCACGCCTTGCACGCGGCCCGTGATCGCGAGGTGCATAGCGATGCTCATTGGAATTCGAGAATGATCTGATCGACGGCCAGGCTGTCGCCGGGTTTGGCGCAGAGCCGCGCAACCGTACCGTCGCGCTCGGCGCGCAGCACGTTTTCCATCTTCATGGCTTCCACGACCGCAAGCTCCTCGCCGGCTTTGACGGCCTGGCCTTCGGCGACCGCGATTGAAACCAGCAGCCCGGGCATTGGCGAGCGCAATTGCCGCGACAGATCGGGCTTGGGCTTTTCGGGCATGCGCGCGAGCGCCACGGCCGCTTGCGGTGGCAACACCATGATCTCGAGCACAGCACCGCCGCGCTCGACCCGCCAGCCGATGCCGCGCCGCTCGAGCTGGCAAACGACCGGCGCGCCATCGACTGCCGCTCGCAAGAGAAGGTCGCCGGGCTGCCAAAGCGTCGTAACCTCATGCCGCGCGGTATCGAGGTCGATGATGATGGCTTCGGTGCGGCGCGCGAGTTTGGCCGGGATGGCGCGGCCCGCGCAGAGAATTGTCCAGTCCTCGGGAATGGCGCCGCCGGCGATCGCGGCGTCGCGCTCGGCAAGGAGACGCTGCGCCGTGGCGGCAACGGCAAGCGCGGCTTGCGTCTCGGCATCGGAGAGCCGCGCGCCGGCGAAGCCGTCGGGAAATTCCTCGGCGATGAAATGCGTGCTGAGCGCGCCGCGGCGAAAGCGTTCGCGCGCGATCACGGCCGAGACGAATCCCAGATTGTGCGAAACGCCGCGAACGACGAAGGCATCGAGCGCCGCGGCGAGTCGCGCCCGAGCCGTCGCGCGGTCGGGCCCATGCGCCACGAGCTTGGCGATCATCGGATCGTAGAAAATCGAGATCTCCGCGCCTTCATAAACGCCTGCATCGACGCGGATGCCTTCGCCTTGCGGGGGCGCGTAGCGGGTAAGCCGCCCGGTTGAGGGCAGGAAGTTGCGCCGCGGATCCTCGGCGTAGAGCCGCGCTTCGATCGCGCTGCCGTGGAGCCTCACCTGATCTTGCGCGATCGGCAGCCTCTCGCCTGCCGCGACGCGGATCATCAACTCGACGAGATCGAGGCCGGTGGCGAGCTCGCTCACGGGGTGCTCGACCTGCAGCCGCGTGTTCATTTCGAGAAAATAGAAATTGCGCTCGCGGTCGACCACGAATTCGATCGTTCCGGCCGAGCAATATTGCGCGGCCTTGGCGAGCGCGACCGCCTGCGCGCCCATGCGCCGGCGCGTCGCCTCGTCGAGAAAAGGGCTCGGCGCTTCCTCGATCACTTTCTGGTGGCGGCGCTGGATCGAGCATTCGCGCTCGCCCAGATGGATGACGTTGCCTTGGCTGTCGCCAAGCACCTGGATTTCGATGTGCCGCGGCTCGGTGATATATTTCTCGATGAAGACGCGGTCATCGCCGAAGGCCGAGCGCGCCTCGCTCGCGGCCAAGCGCAAGCCCTCGCGCAGGGCGTTGTCGTTCTCGGCAAGCCGCATGCCCTTACCGCCGCCGCCCGCCGCAGCCTTGATCATCACCGGATAACCGATCGCATGCGCTGCCGCCAAGGCTGTGCTCGCGTCGCGGATCGCCTCCGCGTGGCCGGGCACGACTGGAACGCCCGCTTCCTGCGCGAGCTTCTTGGCGGCGAGCTTGTCGCCCATGGCGGCGATCGCCGCGGCTGGCGGGCCGATGAAGACGATGCCGGCCGCTTCGAGCGCGCGTGCGAAATCGGCGTTCTCGGACAAAAAGCCGTAGCCCGGATGAACCGCGTCGGCGCCGCTCGCGCGGCAGGCGGCGATGATGGCGTCGATCTTCAAATAGCTTTCCACCGCGGCGGCGGGGCCGATGCGCAGCGCCTCATCGGCCTCGCGCACATGCAGCGCCTCGGCGTCGGCATCGCTGAACACCGCCACCGTCGCCAAGCCCATGCGCTTGGCCGTGCGGATGATGCGGCAGGCGATCTCGCCGCGATTGGCGATGAGGATCTTTTTGAACATCGCTATGCTGGTGCCGCAAACTGACGAAACAAGAACCACCAAGGCACAAAGGCACCAAGATGATTCCACTTTCGCCCGAACATGATTCCTTGGCCCACGACATTGTCGATTCGGCTTTTGCCGTGCATCGTGCCTTGGGTCCAGGGTTGCTCGAATCGGTGTATGAGCGGTGCTTGGCCTACGAGCTTCAATCGCGCGGCTTCAAGATCGAGCAGCAAGTTAGCCTTCCCGTCGTCTATCGCGATATCCAGCTGGAGGCGGGCTTCCGTATCGATCTCCTGGTCAACGGCCTGATCGTCGCCGAGTTGAGGACGGTCGAGCGGCTGCTGCCCATTCATGAGGCGCAACTTCTAACGTATTTGAAGCTTTCGGCGAAACGTCTCGGCCTTCTTCTCAACTTCAACGTTCCCCGGATCAAAGATGGTATCCGCCGCCTGGCACTCTGATGCTTCCTTGGTGTCTTCGTGTCTTGGTGGTTCAGCTTGTTTAGAGCGGGATGTTGTCGTGTTTTTTCCACGGATTGGCGAGCTGTTTGCTGCGCAGCATCGCGAGCGAGCGGCAGACCCGCCGGCGCGTTGATTGCGGCGTGATCACGTCGTCGATATAGCCGCGCGCGCCGGCAACGAACGGGTTGGCGAATTTCTCCCGGTATTCCTCGGTACGCGCCTCGATCTTGGCGGAATCGCCCAGATCGCCGCGGAAGATGATCTCGACCGCGCCTTTGGGCCCCATAACCGCGATCTCGGCCGATGGCCAGGCGTAATTGACGTCGCCGCGCAGATGCTTGGAACTCATCACGTCGTAAGCGCCGCCATAGGCCTTGCGCGTGATGACCGTGACCTTCGGCACCGTCGCCTCGGCAAAGGCGTAGAGCAGCTTCGCGCCGTGCTTGATGATGCCGCCATATTCCTGGCTCGTGCCCGGCAGGAACCCTGGAACATCGACGAAGGTGACGAGCGGGATGTCGAAGCAGTCGCAAAACCGCACGAAGCGCGCGGCCTTGCGCGCGCTGTCGATATCGAGGCAGCCGGCGAGGACCATCGGCTGATTGGCGACAATGCCGACCGGATAGCCGTCGAGCCGCACGAAGCCGATCAGGATGTTCTTCGCCCAGTCGGGCGCGAGCTCGAAGAAATCGCCCTCGTCGGCGATTTTGACGATGAGCTCGCGCATGTCGTAGGGCTTGTTGGGATTGAGCGGCACGAGCGTGTCGAGCGACGGCTCGGCGCGGTCGGCGAGGTCCGTGGTCGGCCGAACCGGCGGCTTCGCGCGGTTGGAGAGCGGCAGGAAGTCCATGAAGCGGCGCAGCTGCAGCAGCGCCTCGACATCGTTCTCGAAGGCCAAATCGGCGACGCCCGAGCGCGTCGTGTGGGTGATCGCGCCGCCGAGCTCTTCCTGGCTGACGCTCTCCTGCGTCACCGTCTTCACCACCTCGGGGCCGGTCACGAACATGTACGAGCTGTCTTTCACCATGAAGATAAAATCGGTCATGGCAGGCGAATAGACCGCGCCGCCGGCGCAGGGCCCCATCACCAGCGAGATTTGCGGCACCACCCCCGAGGCGAGCACATTGCGCTGGAACACCTCGGCATAAGCCGCAAGCGAGGCGACGCCTTCCTGAATGCGCGCGCCGCCCGAATCGTTGAGGCCGATCACCGGCGCACCGACCTTCATCGCCTGGTCCATGATCTTGCAGATCTTCTCGGCATGGGCTTCGCTGAGCGAGCCGCCGAACACCGTGAAATCCTGGCTGAAGGCGAAGACGGTGCGGCCATTGACAAGGCCATGTCCGGTCACGACCCCGTCGCCGGGGATTTTCTGCTCGTCGATGCCGAAATCGGTCGAGCGATGCTCGACGAACATGTCCCATTCCTCGAAGGAGCCCGGATCGAACAGCAGCTCCAAGCGCTCGCGCGCGGTGAGCTTGCCTTTGGCATGCTGCGCCGCGATGCGCCGCTTGCCGCCGCCGAGCCGCGCCGCTGCGCGTTTTTCCTCCAACTGGCGCAGAATGTCCTGCATCGGCTCTCCCTGATGCCCGCGCTGGCCTCGGCCGGATAATACCCTAATCGGCGCGCAGCAAGCCGAGAAACCGCGCTGCCAGATGGATGTCCTCCTTGAGCGAGGCGCGGCGGCGGGTCTGCTCCGAATCCTCGCCCCAGCGCTCCATCTGATAGCTCTCATCGAGCTGCGCCGCAGCGAAAGCGGCGTCGGGGCCGAGGCGCTCTTCGAGCAAAGCCAAGCCCACCACCACCGAGCCGCAGGCGGCGGTGGCGAGATGGAGCGCGGCAAGCTCCATCGCGCCTTGGCGCTCGATCGCGCCTGTGATCGCCGCAAGCGCCTCCGGAGCCTGCGCCATGGGCGTGATGCTGTGTGTGGCGATGAGCCTGGCCGCGAATCGCTCTTGCGTCCAATCGAGCAAAGGCTGCCAAGCCGCATGCTGACGCGAGACGAGCTCGGCCGGCTCGGGCGCGCGATAGCAGACGAGATCGGTGGTGGCGTAGTTGGCGATCTCGCGAATGACCGCCGCGCGATTGGGCGCGACGCGATCGATCGCGGTGCTGGCCAATCTCGTGAGCGGCAGGCTGTGAGGGACGATCGTCGTGCCTTGGCGCTGCCATTCGGCGGCGATTGCTTCGGCGAGGGCGCGAGTTGGGACCTCGAGCGCGCGTTTAACCGGCGTCTGTAGCGGCTTGCCGTCGAGATGCACCATAAAGGCGCTGTCTCCGGTGACCGCCGCGGCTTCGCGATAGAAGCGCTTCATCGCGCCGGCGCGAGCCCGGCGAAGGGATCGGGCTCGTCCGATTCGGCAAAACCCAGGAACTTCCAGGTCTCGCGCATATGCGGTGGCAGCGGCGCGGACACTGTCAGCACCCCGCCGCTTGGATGCGGCAGGGCGATGGCGCGTGCGTGAAGATGCAGCTTGCGCGGCTGCGGCAAGCCCGCGGGATGCGCGCCGGCGCCGCCATATTTGCCGTCGCCCAAAATCGGCGTGCCGAGCGATGCGCAATGGACGCGCAGCTGATGGGTGCGGCCGGTCACTGGTTCAAGTGCCAGCCAGGCGAAGCGCTCGCCGGCGTGAGCGATGCTGCGATAATAGGTGACGGCGCGCTCGCCGTTCTCCTCGTCGGGCGCCATGCGCTCGCCGCGCGGGCCGGGCAGCTTCGACAAGCTTTGATCGATGCGCCCCTGGCGCGGCTTTGGCGCGCCGACGACCGCAGCCCAGTAGATCTTGCGCAGCGTCTTGCCGCGGAAAGCGGCGCCGAGCTTGGCCGCGGCTGCCGCGCTGCGCGCCAACACCAGCACGCCGCTCGTATCCTTGTCGAGGCGATGAACGAGGCGGGGACGCTCGGCGGCATCGAAGCGCAGCGTATCGAGCAGGGCGTCGAGATGGCGCGTCGTGCCGGTGCCGCCTTGCACGGCCAAGCCGGCGGGCTTGTCGATCACGATCACATCCGCATCGCGGTGCAGCACCAGCCCTTGCAGGAATTCGGCGTCGCCTCGCCGCAAGATTTGCTGCGCGGGCATCGGCTTCGCCGCGCTCTGCGGCAGCGGGGGCACGCGCACGCTCTGGCCGGCGGTGACACGGTCACCCGCTTCGGCACGCCGTCCGTCAAGCCGGATTTGGCCGGTGCGCAGCAGCTTCTCCAGCCGGCCATGGCCGAGCTCGGGGAAATGCCGCTTGAACCAGCGATCGAGGCGGATTTCGGTGTCTTCGGGCGCGACGGTGAGGGTCTGGACGCCGCTCATGCGCCTAAACTTAGGGCCGCGGTACTTGTGCGGCAAGGATGCCCGGCGGGCATCGCGCAGCTCTAAGTGCTTATCACCTCGGATAAAATGCCTAAAATGCCGAGCGCACGAGCCAGCCCCGGCCGCGGCGAGCGGCGAAAAATCGGCGCCTCGTTGCACACAAGGGCGATGGCGCGGCCCGGGAAAATCCGAACGGCATAAAGCGAAAATGATTCAATCGCTTCTCGCACGGAATGACATTGGGATATCAACTAGATCGCCCGCCGCCCAAAAATTAGGCAAAAACCGCAAAAGTGTTTTGCAACAATGCCGTCATAAAAAGGTATGCGCTCTATCCACAAATCTGTCCACCGCGATTGGGGGAAAGGCGAATGCAAGAAAAAAAGCACCGTCTTCCGAAAAAACCGATGCGGTGACCTCTTGGACACAGTGTGTTTGGTTCTGGCGAATCACAGGACGCGCTGAATGACCTCGAGCGCGTGACAACGGCATCGCGCCTCCCTTTGCGGCGGCGAGATCACGAACTTCGTCTTCATCGGAAAGACGCAGAGGCTCTAGGTTTGGAGATTGCGCAGGCCGCGACCGTCATGACTCCGGTGCGGTCGCCAAGGGCCTCGTCGACAGAGCCGCTCATGCGCGACCTCGCGCTCGGGCGGATCAAGGTGTTTCGGCCGCCCCCGCAGCAGCCCGAGCCTATGCCGGAAAGCTGCTTAGCGCCGCCAATGCCCAGCGCGCCAGACATAGCGTCCGCGCACCACGACCCATTCGCCCGGGATCCAGATTGCGCCCGCACGCGGTCCGCGCACATAATGGCCGGCCACCCAGCGATATTCGCGGCCGTTCCAGCGCCAATAGCCCGGCTGCCAAACCCAAGGACGGGCATAGGCGCCAGGAGGCGGCGGGATCGGGATCACCTCGGTCTGAAGCGGCGGCGGCGGTGCTGTCTGCGCGAGGGCCGGTGTGATGCTCACGAGCGGCACGATCACGGCCCCGAGCGTCAACAGCGACAACAGCTTGCGCGACATGAACCACCTCCGATGATGTCGAAATTTATAGGAAGGAACCGGGCGCGGCGTCCCCGCTATTTTCTTTTGGAAAGACGCAGTTTTTCCCAATAGTTAAGGCGTTTTTTGATTTCCCGCTCGAAGCCGCGCTCCAACGGCTGGTAGAAGCTCTGGCGCGGCAGGGCGTCGGGAAAGTAGTTCAAGCCCGAGAACCCTTCCTCCGTGTCCGGGTCATAGACATAGCCCTCGCTGTAGCCGAGGTCGCGCATCAGGCGCGTCGGCGCGTTGACAGCGTGCAGCGGCGGCATGAGCGAACCGCTTTCCTGAGCCGCGCGCTGTGCCGCGCCAAACGCGGTGTAGCTCGCATTGGATTTGGGGGCGGTCGCGAGATAGATCACAGCTTCGGCCAGAGCGAGCTCGCCCTCGGGCGAGCCGAGGCGCTCGTAAGCCTGCCAGGCGGCAAGCGCGAAGGACAGCGCCTGCGGATCGGCAAGGCCGATATCCTCCGACGCCATGCGCACCATGCGGCGGGCGATGTAGATGGGGTGCTCGCCGCCCGTCAGCATGCGCGCGAGCCAATAAAGCGCAGCGTCGACATCGGAGCCGCGCACCGCCTTGTGCAGCGCGCTGATAAGATTGTAGTGACCTTCTTGCGCCTTGTCGTAGAGCGGCGCGCGCCGCTGCACCGCCGCCATCAGCCCGGCCGTGTCGAGCACCGTGCCCGTGGGAAGGTCGGCGATCTCCTCGGCGAGGTTGAAGATGAAGCGGCCATCGCCATCCGCCATCGCTTTCAAAGCCTGGCGCGCTTGCTCATCGAGCGGCAGCTTCTTGCCCAGCGCCTTTTCCGCGCGCTCGAGCAGAATGTCGAGCGCCGTCTCGTCGAGACGGCGCAGCACGAGCACCTGACAGCGCGAGAGCAGCGCGCCGTTCAGCTCGAAGGACGGATTCTCGGTGGTGGCGCCGACGAGCGTGACCGTGCCGTCTTCGACATAGGGCAGAAAGCTGTCCTGCTGCGCGCGGTTGAAGCGGTGAATTTCGTCGACGAAAAGCAGCGTTCCCTGGCCGCCGGCGCGTCGCTTCTTCGCCGCCTCGAACACTTTGCGCAGATCGGCGACGCCCGAAAATACCGCGGATAAAGGCTCGAAATGCATATCGGTGGCTTCGGCGAGGAGGCGGGCGATCGTCGTTTTGCCGCAGCCGGGCGGTCCCCACAGGATCATCGAATGAAGGCGCCGCGCCGCCACCATGCGGCCGATCGGGCCATCGCGGCCGAGGAGATGATCCTGCCCGACCACGTCTTCGAGGCGGCGTGGGCGCAGCCGGTCGGCGAGCGGCCGCGGCGCCTGGTCTTCGAAGAGGCCTTTGGTGCTGCGCGGCGCCGTCATCGCACGGTCACCGAGAACAGCTGTCCGCCGCGCTTGATGCCGAAGGTCCAGGGCCCGCCGGCCTGAAGCGCCTCCTTGAGCCGATCGACATTCTCGACCGGATGGTGGTTGAGGCTCGCGATGATGTCGCCGTTCTGCAAGCCAGCGCGATCGGCGAGCGTGCCGTTGCGGATGCCCGTGACAACGACGCCGTGAAGCGTGGTGTCGAGGCCAAGCTCGTCGGCCTGCGCCGGGTTGAGATTGGCGACGGTCGCACCCGCGAGCGGGCCGCCATTGCCGAGCGCTGTCGTCTCGCGCGGCGGCACCTCGGGTAGCGCGCTCAGCACGACGCTCATGTCGCTGCGCTGCCCGCCACGCCAAATCACGAGCCGGATCGGCTTGTCGATTGGCAAGGTCGCGACGCGAAAGCGCAGCTCCTCGGGATCGGAAAGCTCATGCCCATCGATCGCGAGGATCACGTCACCCATGCGCGTGCCGGCGCGCGCCGCGGGGCTTCCTGCCGCGATGGCGTTGATCAAAACGCCGCCCGGATGCGGCAAGCCGAGATGAGCGGCGATCTCGGGGGTCACTTCCTGGCCGCTGGCGCCGAACCAGGGCCGTCGGATCGGCGCGCCCGTGGCAGCCGCCTGCAGCATGGTTCGCACCAGCGCTGTCGGGATGGCGAAGCCGATGCCGACCGAGCCGCCCGATTGCGAGAAGATCGCCGTGTTGATGCCGACGAGCTTGCCGTCGAGATCGACCAGCGCGCCGCCCGAATTGCCGGGATTGATGGCGGCATCGGTCTGGATGTAGGAGGAAACATCGCTGCCGATGCCGGTGCGCGCCAGAGCCGAGACGATGCCGCTCGTCACGGTTTGGCCGACGCCGAACGGGTCGCCGATCGCGAGCACGAGATCGCCGACTTCGAGCTGATCGCTGTCGCCCAAGGGAAGCACCGGCAATTTCTCGCCATGCGTGTCGATCCTCAAGACGGCGAGATCGATATGCTCATCGGCGAGCACGACCTTGGCCGCGAATTCACGGCGGTCGCTGAGCACGACGGTGATCTCCTGCGCGTTCTCGATGACGTGACGGTTCGTCACGATGAGCCCGTTGGGATCGAGAATGACGCCCGAGCCGAGGGATTGCTGAACCCGCTGCCGCGGCAGGCCGAAAGGCGACTTGTCGCCGAAGAACTGGCGAAAGATCGGATCGTTGAAAAAGGGCGACCGGGTCTGCACGACGCGGCGCGAATAAACATTGACCACGGCCGGCGCGGCCTTCTTGACGATCGGTGCGAAGGAGAAGCGGATTGCCTCGCGGCTCGTCGGCACTGTGCGGGGCTGAGCCTCTACGTCTAGGGGCCATTGCGCAACCAGCAGCAGCACCGCGACAAGAAAGATGCGTGGGGTCATTGCGGTCAATCTAGGGACGCGGCGGGTCGCGTGCCAGCCCCGCGCTCGCGTCCTCATCGGATCGGCGCCGCGACGGCGAAGACCTCGGCGAAGGCGGATTTGAGCGCGGTGTCCACCTCGGGGATCGAGGCGATGATGCCCTGGGCAGCAAGCGAGGTCACGCCGTGGTCATGCACGCCGCAAGCGACGATGCCGCGGTAATGGCCGAGATCGGGGTCGATGTTGAGCGAGACGCCATGCAAAGTGATCCAATGGCGGATGCGCACGCCGATCGCCGCGATCTTGCTTTCGCGCCCGCCGCCTTCATCGATCCAGATGCCGACCCGGCCAGCGCGGCGCTCGCCCTTGACGTTGAAGCGGGCGAGGGTGCGGATGAGCCATTCCTCGAGGTCGCGGACATAGGCGCGGACATCGGCCCCGCGCGCCTTCAAGTCGAGCATGACATAGGCGACGCGCTGGCCCGGCCCGTGATAGGTGAACTGTCCGCCGCGCCCGGTGCGATAGACGGGAAAGAGTCCGGGCTCGATGAGGTCGTCGCCGCGCGCGCTCGTGCCGGCGGTGTAGAGCGGCGGATGCTCCAAGAGCCAGACGAGCTGGGGCGCGGTACCCGCCCGGATCGCCTCGACCCGGGCATCCATCGCCGCCTCGGCCTCGCGATAGGGCACGGGCGCGTCGCTGATCCGCCACTCGATCTCGTCCATTCTGCGAATGCCGCCTCTGGCTTGATATGGCAGTCCGAATTTGGTAATGAGCCGCCCCACCGGCGGCATGTCAATCCTACCGCCCGGGCACCGCGGTCGTGGCGGAATTGGTAGACGCACTAGCTTGAGGTGCTAGCGGGGGAAACCCCTTGGAAGTTCGAGTCTTCTCGACCGCACCAACCTTCGCTCCGATGGTCTGAGACCGATGGCGGAAGACGAGCGCGACCTCGCGCTGGAATATCATCGCCTTCCAGTGCCTGGCAAAATCGGCATCGTCGCGACCAAACCGCTCGGCACCCAGCGCGACCTGGCGCTCGCCTATTCGCCAGGCGTGGCCGAGGCCTCGCTCGCGATCGCGGCCGACCCCAAGGAAGCCTCGAGCCTGACGGCGCGCGCCAATCTCGTTGCCGTCATCACCAACGGGACCGCGGTTCTGGGGCTCGGCGCGATCGGCCCCCTGGCGGCGAAGCCCGTCATGGAAGGCAAGGCGGTGCTGTTCAAGAAATTTGCCGGCATCGACGTGTTCGATCTCGAGATCGACGCCAGCGACCCCGACAAATTCGTCGAGATCGTCGCCGCGCTCGAGCCGAGTTTCGGAGGCATCAATCTCGAGGACGTGAAAGCGCCGGAATGTTTCGAGATCGAGGAGAAGCTTCGCCGCCGATTGAAGATACCGGTGTTTCACGACGACCAGCACGGCACCGCAATCATCGTCGGGGCCGCGATCCGCAACGGGTTGCGGCTCGTCGGCAAGCGCCTCGATGAGGTGAAGCTCGTGACCTCGGGCGCGGGCGCCGCGGCGATCGCCTGTCTCGATCTCTTGGTGAGCATGGGCCTCAAGGTCGAGAACACGATCGTGACCGACCGCTACGGCGTCGCTTGGCGCGGCCGTAAGGAGGAGATGGATCCGCGCAAGGACCGTTACGTCAAAGACACGAACGCGCGCAGCCTCGGCGAGGTGATCGGCGGCGCGGACGTCTTTCTCGGCCTCTCGGCGCCCGACGTGCTGAAGCCCGAGATGGCGGCGCGCATGGCGGATCGACCCTTGATCCTGGCGCTCGCCAACCCGAAGCCCGAGATCCTTCCCGAAGCCGCGCGCGCGGCCAAGCCCGACGCGATCATCGCCACCGGGCGCACCGACTATCCCAACCAGGTCAACAACGTTCTCTGCTTTCCCTTTATCTTTCGCGGCGCTCTCGATGTCGGCGCGACCAGCATCAACGAGGCGATGAAGCTCGCTTGCGTCGAGGCGCTGGCCGACCTCGCGCTGCAGCCGCCCTCGGATGTCGTGGCCGCGGCCTATGGCGATGCCGAGCTCACCTTCGGGCCCGACTATCTAATTCCGAAGCCGTTCGATCCGCGGCTCATTCTCGAAGTGGCGCCAGCTGTCGCCAAGGCCGCGATGGCGAGCGGCGTTGCGACGCGGCCGATCGGGGATTTCGCCGCTTACCGGCAGCGCCTGACGCAGTTCGTGTTCCGCTCGGGCTTGGTGATGAAGCCGATCTTCGATCGCGCGCGGCTCGATCCGAAACGCGTCGTCTATGCCGAGGGCGAGGATGAACGCGTGCTGCGGGCGGTGCAGCAGGTGCTCGATGACGGCCTCGCCAAGCCGATCATCATCGCGCGGCGCGAGGTGGCGCGACGCCGGATCGAGAAGCTGAAGCTGCGCTTCCAGCTCGATCGGGATGTCGAGCTGGTCGACCCGCAAAGCGATCCGCGCTTCAACGAATATTCGAGCGCCTATCACAAACTGATGGAACGCAAGGGCATCTCGCCCGATTACGCGCGTTACCTTGTGCGCACGCGCAATCCCGCGATCGCGGCGCTGATGGTCGAGCGCGGCGATGCCGACGCCATGCTCTGCGGCGCGGTCGGCCAATACAATCGGCATCTTCGGCATGTGCGCGACATCATTGGGGCGCAGCCGGGCGCGAGCGCGCTCTCGGCGCTTTCGGCGGTGATCCTGCCCAAGGGTGCCTTCTTCCTTTGCGACACGGCGGTCGTTGAAGAGCCGAGCGCGGCCGAGCTTGCCGAGATCGCGCTGCGCGCCGCCAAGGTCGTGCGCTATTTCGGCATCGAGCCGAAAGTAGCGCTGCTGTCGCATTCGAGTTTCGGCAGCTCGGACGCAGCGTCGGCCGCGAAGGTGCGGGCGGCGCTGGCGCTGCTCAACGAGAAGGCGCCGGGCTTGGAGGTCGAAGGCGAAATGCATGCCGATGCGGCGATCTCGGAGGAGATTCGGCACCGCATCTTTCCCAATTCGCGCCTCAAGGGCACGGCCAATCTTCTCATCATGCCCAATCTCGACGCCGCCAATATTGCCTTCAACCTGCTGACGACGCTCGGCGACGGACAGGCGATCGGCCCCATTCTCCTGGGGGCGAAGAAGCCCGCGCATATCGTCACGCCCTCGATCACCGTGCGCGGCCTCGTCAACATGACGGCGATCGCCGTCTATGACGCCCAGCTTTCGGCGAATGGCTAGGAAACCTCCGGCCGGCGCCGTGCCGGCCGGAGGAACGAGACGCCCGAGTGTCAGGCGCGGTGGCGATGATGCTCAAAGCGATGCGGCGCGAGCAGCGAATCCGCCGTCTGCTTTTGCGCCGGGCTGAGGCTGTCATAGAGCGGCTTGAAGGCGGCGAGATATCGCTCCTGCGCGCGCGTGCGCTCTTGGCTCAGCTTGACGCCGCTCTCGAGCCGGTCGACGGCGCTGTGCGTCTGGTCGCGCTGGCCGTGCAGCGCCTCAAAGCTCTTCTGCCGTTCGGTGGCATTTTGACGCATCGCCTGCGCGACCTTGTCGAATTGCGCCTCTTGCGCCGACGTAATCTTGAGCGCCGCCTTCAGATAGGCGATGCGCCCTTCGACGCGCGCAGCAAAGTCACGGTGCGGACGCGCCGCGCGCGGCGTTTGCGCCGGCGCTTGCGCGCTCGGCGCCGGCGTGCTGGCTGCTTGCGCCAGCGCGTTGCTGCTCTGCAGCGTGGTGAAACCGCCGCCAAGCGCCAAGGCGAGTGCGGCGGGGATGATCAATTTCGTGTTCACTTGCATCTCCGATAGGGGTTGAACCGGCCCGGGATGGGCTTGCGATGTTCTAGGGGGATGCGGGTCGCGCTATCCCTCCTTGACCATTGCAGGCGGGTTAAATGCGCGTAACGGAGATGCGCCGCTCAGGCATTGGACTGCCGCCCGGTGGTCGATGCAACCGCGAGAGCGAGGTGGCGCGCGATCGCCGCGCGCTCGGCGGGCCGCGTCAGCACGCCGATTTTCTTCGCGCGGCTGGTGTCGATGGTGGCGATCTTGGCGCAACGCACGACCGATGGCGCGGGCAGGCCGGCGCCGTGCAGATCGGAGATCGGCACGTCGCTCGGCCATGCCGCGTGGCTCGCGCTCGTGATCATCAGCGCCCAGACGAGTTCATGCGCCGCTTCGAGCCTTCCGGCGGCGACGACGAGCGCAGGACGATGCTCGACCGCCGGCCCCGCGCCGTCGGGGAGGGGAATCTTGATGACGTCCCAGGGCTCAAAGCTTGGCATAGGCGTGACGATCGGTCTCCGAGCCCCACTCCTCATAGATCGAGCCGCCGGATTGAGCGTCCGGCGTCACCGCTCTCGTCAGCACGACGTGATCGCCGTCAATCGCATAGAGAATCGTGTCGCCGACGCCCAGCCGCAGCGCCGCGCGCACCGCGCGCGGGATCGTCGTCTGGGCCTTGGAGGTGATCTTGCTGGCGATCATCGCGCTCTCCGCTCAGGGCTGCCTCGCGAAGTGTAAGGAAGTTCCGTGAAAGCTCAAGCTAAGCGCTCGCGTGGGCGCTGCGTGCGAGCCGCTTGCGTGCGCAAGAGCGCTCCGATCATTATCGTGGCGTTGCGGTTGGAGACGGACAATGGCGCTTCACATGCTGAAACTCGCGGCGGGCGTGCACGATCTCGCCGAGCTCAAGGATTTGCAAAAGCAGCGGCGCAAGGAGCGGGGCGTCTATGCCTTCTACACGCGCAACATGCCGAAACGCGAAGACGAGATTTTGGACGGCGGCTCGATCTATTGGGTGGTGAAGGGGCAGATTCAGGCGCGCCAGCGCATCAAGGGCTTCACCCCGATCGTCAATCGCCGCGGCCGGCCGGCGGTGCTGGTCAAATTCGAAGCCAAGCTCACCCCGACGGAGTGGCGTCCGCACCGGCCGTTCCGGGGCTGGCGCTATTTGGCGCCGGGGGAGGCCCCGAAGGATCTGCCGAAAGGGGCCAAAGCCAAGGGATTGCCGCCGAAAATGGAAGCCGAGCTGCGCGAGCTCGGCCTGCTCTAGCGCCGGACCGGCCGGGTGCGGCCGGACGCAAGCCCCCGTCCCGAGCCGAAAAACCGCTTTCCGGCCCGTTTTGGCCTCTGGACAAGCCGCGGCGCCGGTTCTATATAGGTCGTTCGGCCGTCCCTCGGGGATGGCCTCCGTCAATGCTTTGGCATCGCGCGCTGTGAGTGAGCAGCAGGCTGTTTTGCCGGTTGCAACAGCAGCGAAGCGGTGTCGCCAAATCGGTTGACTTGGCAAAGGCGAGCCACTATAAGCGGCGGCTCGCCCGCAGGGGCGGGGCTCTTTGACATCGTTGAGAAGAGGAAGGGATGCGCGGGCGGCGGTGCCGTTTCGGTACTGTCAGTTCGCGCATTGATTAGGAAGTCAATTCCGAACCAATGCGAAAGCGTGATGGTGCCAGGCTTGTCTCGAGCCTCAAGCGAGAGACGAGGCTAACATGAGAGTTTGATCCTGGCTCAGAACGAACGCTGGCGGCATGCCTAACACATGCAAGTCGAACGCGTGTAGCAATACACGAGTGGCGCACGGGTGAGTAACACGTGGGAACCTGCCCTGGAGTGGGGGATAACCCGGCGAAAGCCGGGCTAATACCGCATACGACCTGAGGGTGAAAGATTTATCGCTCTAGGAGGGGCCCGCGTCGGATTAGCTAGTTGGTGGGGTAACGGCCTACCAAGGCAATGATCCGTAGCTGGTCTGAGAGGATGATCAGCCACACTGGGACTGAGACACGGCCCAGACTCCTACGGGAGGCAGCAGTGGGGAATATTGGACAATGGGGGCAACCCTGATCCAGCCATGCCGCGTGTGTGATGAAGGCCTTCGGGTTGTAAAGCACTTTCGCACGTGAAGATGATGACGGTAACGTGAGAAGAAGCCCCGGCTAACTTCGTGCCAGCAGCCGCGGTAATACGAAGGGGGCTAGCGTTGTTCGGAATTACTGGGCGTAAAGGGCGCGTAGGCGGTGTGTCAAGTCAGGCGTGAAAGGCCCGGGCTCAACCCGGGGACTGCGCTTGATACTGTTGCGCTGTGAGTCCGGGAGAGGATGGCGGAATTCCCAGTGTAGAGGTGAAATTCGTAGATATTGGGAAGAACACCGGTGGCGAAGGCGGCTCACTGGCCAGTTTCTGACGCTGCAGCGCGAAAGCGTGGGGATCAAACAGGATTAGATACCCTGGTAGTCCACGCCGTAAACGATGAGTGCTAGACGTCGGGGGGCTTGCCCTTCGGTGTCGCCGCTAACGCATTAAGCACTCCGCCTGGGGAGTACGGTCGCAAGATTAAAACTCAAAGGAATTGACGGGGGCCCGCACAAGCGGTGGAGCATGTGGTTTAATTCGACGCAACGCGCAGAACCTTACCAGCCCTTGACATGGGACGTATGGGTCCGGGAGATCGTGTCCTTCAGTTCGGCTGGCGTCCACACAGGTGCTGCATGGCTGTCGTCAGCTCGTGTCGTGAGATGTTGGGTTAA
>DATEKH010000132.1:0-39262 GCA_035277525.1 Allostellaceae bacterium | reverse complement strand
GGATACGACCCTCGTCGTCGGCAAAGCCAATCCCGAGGCGGAATCGATCATGACCGTCAATGTGGGTTACGACGCCGGCTTGTTCAAAAAGCACGGGCTTGACCTGCAAATCCAGGATTTCACGGGCGGCGGCAGCCGGATCGTTCAGGCGCTGACTGCGAACAGCATTGATGTCGCGATCGGCGCGGGAACGCAGATGTCGTTCGTCGCCAAGGGCGCGCCCATGATCGCCGTGTGTGAAAGCACGACGACGCTGCCTTATTTCAGCATCGGCCTGCCTTGGGATTCGCCGATCCAGACGGTCGATGAGCTCAAGGGCAAGAAAATCGGCGTCTCCAACCCCGGCACCCTGACCGACTGGGTCGCGATGGAGCTCGCTCGTAAAAAGGGCTGGGGACCGAACGGGGTCACGCGCGTTGCCGTCGGCGGCGGGATCGCGGCCTCGACCGCAGCTTTCCGCACCCATCAGATCGACGCGTATGTCGGCGGAACGGCGTCGTTCCTGGTCGAAGCGCAGCGGCATGTCGGGCGTCTGCTCGTACCGGTGTCGGACTTCGTCGACAACATGGCATCGGGCACGCTCTACGCGTCGAACCGTCTGGTCAAAACCAATCCCGATGCGTTGCGCGCCTTTCTTGCCGCGTGGATCGAGTCCACCAACTTCGTCCTCTCGCACAGGGAAGCGGCGGTCAAGAGCTGGATGAAGGTGACCGGCTATCCCGAAAGCGTGGAGACGCGGCTCTACGACATCGTCAAGGGCATGTACAACCCGAGCTGCCGCTTCGATCCTCAATCGCTCGCGACCTTGCGGCGGTCTTTCGTCGAGCTCAAGGCGCTCGATAGCGCGCCGGACATGTCAAAGCTCTATACCGAAGCCTATCTTCCCTGAGGGGAGGAGCGCAGCCGCGCCTTAACCGGTCCCGGATCGAGCCTTTGCGCAGAATTCGGCGACGCAGGCGGCGAATTCCTCGGGCTGTTCCTGAATCGGCAAATGGCCGCAGCGCGGCAGCACGACGAGACGGGCGCCGGCAATCGCTTTTGCCCAAGCCTCGCCATAGGCTGGAGGAAACAGCCGATCGTTCTCGCCCCAGAGGATGAGCGTCGGGATGCGGATGCGATGCAGCCAGCGCTGCAGCTGCGGATCGTGATAATTTTGCTCCCAGGCGAGCTTCGCGACGATGCGCTGATTGGCGCGGCGCACGCTTTCGTTCGCAGGATTGAAGGCGCGCGCCAGGGCCTCGTCGGCAAGCTTGGGGTCGAAATAGGTGTTGCGGATTGCCTGCTCCTCGGTGAGCTGCGAGGGGTCGCGTGGCTCGAGCCCCGGCACCGTAATTCCAGGCGCATCCATCAGCGTCAGCGAGGCGAGGCGGCTTGCGTTTCGCACCGCCAGCTCGGCCGCGGTCCAGCCGCCAAGCGACAAGCCCACGAGATGGACATTCCGCAGATCGAACATCTCGAGGAATTCGAGATAGAAATTCGCCAGGTCCGATATTCTCTCGAGCCAGGACGGAACCGGCGTGCCGCCAAAGCCGGGCGCCTGCGGTATGAACACCTCGAAGCGTTGCGCCAGCGCCTGCATCGCCGGCAAGAAGCGCGGCGAGCCGCCGCTGCCATGCAGCACCACCATCGGCTGGCCTGCGCCGGCGCGCTTCAACGGGATCGACGCGCCGCAGATCGCGACCGTCGAGTAGATCGGCTCAACCATGCGGCAATTGTCCGGAAACATGGCGGGTGCTGTCAATTGGCCATCGTCGGTCTGGGGATAAAGTGATACGATCGGCGCAAAGCTCCCGCCGATAGACAAGAAAAACGCAAATCAGGGAGCATTGATCGCATAGCGCAATCTATTTCGGGCGATATTGTTGGAGGAAGCGCATCATGGTCACCAGACAAGAGAACGAGCGTCTGACGCGCGTGGGTCCCGGAACGCCGATGGGCGAAACCATGCGGCGCTACTGGCTGCCGGCGCTCCTGTCCTGGGAGCTGCCCGAGCCCGATTGCCCGCCGGTCAGGGTGAAGCTGTTGGGCGAGGAGCTCGTCGCATTTCGCACGAGCGACGGGCGCATCGGGCTGATCGAGGAATTCTGCCCGCATCGGCGCGCCTCGCTCTGGCTCGGCCGCAACGAGGAGAACGGGCTGCGCTGCGCCTATCACGGCTGGAAATTCGACGTGTCCGGCCAATGCGTCGATCAGATGAACGAGCCGCGCCAATTCGCGTCGAAGATCAAGGCCGTGGCCTATCCGACGCATGAGATGAGCGGCGCGATCTGGGCCTATATGGGCCCGCCCGAGAAGCGACCGGCGCCGCCGAAATTCGAATGGACACAGATGGCGGCGTCACATCGTGCGGTCAGCAAGGTCGTGGAGGAATGCAACTGGCTCCAGGCGCTGGAGGGCGGCATCGACACGTCGCACTTCACCATTCTGCACCGCGCGCTGAAGAAGGACGCAAAGCAACCCGGCATTGCGCCGGATAATCCCGGCGTGCAGGGCAGCGCGCCGTCGCTCGAAGTCGATTTCACCGATTACGGCTACCGCTATTACGGTATCCGTCCCTTGGGAGAGAACCTCTATGTCCGCGGCTATCACTTCGTGATGCCGTTCACGCAGCTGCGCCCGCCCGGCCCCGGAAAGCAGGAGGTCCATGGTCATTATTGGGTGCCGAGGGACGACGAGAGCTGCATGGTCTGGAACTTCTACCACAGCTACGGAGATGAGCCGATCGGCGAGCGCGAGGTATCGGATACGAGCGGCAATGCCTATGGCACGCATGTCGACGTAAAAGACGGCTTCCGCTCGATCCGCAATCGCAGCAATGATTGGGGCATCGACCGCGCGATGCAGCGCACCGAGACCTTCAGCGGCATCGCCGGCATCAACCAGCAGGACCGCGCCGTGCAGGAAAGCATGGGGCGGATCGTTGATCGCAGCCGCGAAAATCTCGGCCCTGCCGACAAGGCGGTGGTGGCGACACGCAAGCTTCTGCTCGAAGCGATGGAAACCGTCGAGCGCGGCGGCGATCCGCCGGGCACCGGCACAAGCTATTACGAGGCGCGCGCCGCCGAGCTCGTGGTACCGAAGGCGACGAATTGGCGCAACGAGCTGCTGCCGCTGATGAATCCGGAGACCATCGGCAAGAGCGCCGGCGCCGCGCTCGTCGCGGAAGGCGCGCCGGCACAGCGGAGCTGAACCGCGCATGTCGCGCGAGGCCTGCGCCTGGCTCGCCGCGGCCTGGCTCATTGCCGCTGCGGCGCCGGTCTCCGCCGCGCCGGTTTCCGACGCGGACTGGAACAAGATCGTCGTCGCCGCCAAGCAGGAGGGCAAGGTCGTCATCTCGCATTTCACCGATGCGGGCGTCGAGCCGGTGCTGCGCCAATTCGAGAAGGAGTACGGCATTCGCGTCGAGGCGAGCCCCGGCCGGCCCGATGCCGTGATCCCGAAAATCTTGACCGAGCAGCAGAATGGCCAATTCAATTGGGACGTGCTGCTGCAGCCGGTGAACAACGTGCGGCTCGTGCTCGAGCCGGCGCATGGGCTCGAGCCGATCCTGCCTTTTCTCGTCCGCCCCGATGTCGATGACGATGCGAAATGGTATGGCGGCCTGACGGCCCATGTGCCAATGGACCCGCTCTATGTGTTTTATGACGGGATCTCCAATCTCGCGGTCGGGATCGATGTCGACCGTGACAAGGTTCCGCCGAGCGCGGTGAATGATTGGCCGGACCTCCTAAAGCCGGAATGGAAAGGCAAGTTCGGCATCTATTATCCCGGGCGACCGGCCAATCTCAGCATTGCGCTGACCTGCTATCGCCCGGCTTTCGAGTCGGATGCGAGATGGGAGGCATATGTGCGCGCCTTCTTCGCGCAGCAGCCGATCGCGTCGGCCGAATTCCGTACGGTCGCCGATTGGCTGGTGCGAGGCCGCTATGCGGTGACGGTCGGGGCCGAGGGCAGCTATCTCGACGGGCTCAAGACCAAGCTCAAGCGCAAGATCGAGGCGCCGGTCGGTCAGAATCTTTGCGGCTATCCGCCGACCGGCACCGGCCGCTCGGTCTCGATCCCGAAGAACCCGCCGGATCGCGACGCGGCGATCGTGTTCGTGAATTGGTATCTCTCGAAAGCGGGGCAGGAGGCGGTCGTGCGTTCCTACATTGCGACCGGCCAGCAAAGCGTCAGCCGGCGCAAGGATGCGATCAACCCCGATCCCGATTTGCAGAAGAAGACGCTCGCCGGATTCGAGGCCGGCTGGCTGCAAGGCAAGGGCCTCATGACGGACAGCGATGAGGGGCTGCGGCTTCAGCGCAAGGTTATCGAGCTCGCACGCCAAGCGGGATATTGATCATGTCTGCGGCGACAGCGTCGCGCGGATGACCTCCGCGGCTCTGGAGGGTCGGGGTGAAGCCGCGCCGGCGCGGCGCCGCGCGCCCTCGCCGCTCAAGCTGCTCTTCGCGCTCGTGCTCGGCGTTATTGCACTTTTCGTGCTGTATCCGTTGGGCTTTCTCGTCTCGGCCAGCCTTCAGGTCGGGACCTACGGCCAGGCGACAAGCTTCGGCTTTGGCAATTGGATCTCGGCATTCGCCGATGCCAATCTTCGGAACGCGATCGTCAACACGCTCACCCTCACGGCAACGCGCCAGGCGCTCGCTTTCGTCATCGCAATCGGGCTCGCTTGGCTGCTGGCACGAACCAACTTGCCGGGCCGGGGCTGGCTCGAATTCGGCTTCTGGGTATCCTTCTTTCTCCCCACGCTGCCAGTCCTCGTCGGCTGGATTTTCCTGCTCGACGGCCATAGCGGCTTGATCAATCGCCTTGTGCTCGCACTCGGCTGGGCGAGCGACCCGCCTTTCGAGATTTATTCCTGGTGGGGCATCATCTTCGTGCATCTGATGACCAACACGCTTGCGGTGCAGGTGATGCTGTTCACGCCGGCCTTCCGCAACATCGATTCCTCGCTCTTGGAAATGGCGCGGGTTGCCGGTTCGGGTACGGTTGCGACGCTCACCCGCATCATCCTGCCAGTGCTCGCACCCACCATCCTCGTCGTGGTGCTGCTCGGCACAATCCGCTCGCTCGAAGCGTTCGAGATCGAGCTGATCCTCGGCCCGCCAGCAAAGATCGCGGTGTTCAGCACCGCCATCTACCAGCATGTCTTCGATTCGCCGCCGACCTATGGCGCAGCTTTCGCGCTCAGCATCGCCGGCATCGCGCTGATGGCGCCTTTCGTCGCCGCGCAGCAGACGATCGCGCGGCGGCGCGGGCGTGCCACCGTCGCCGGAAAATTCGTGCTCAGGACAGCGGATCTCGGGCGCTGGCGCTGGCCTGTCTTCGCGCTCATCCTGCTGCTTCTTGGCGTCATGACGGTGCTGCCCGTCGCTTTCATGCTCTTGGGCAGCTTCATGCAGGTATTCGGCTATTTCGACGTGCCGGACGGCGCTTTCACCCTCGTGCATTGGACGAGCGTGCTGCAGGATCCGTTGTTCCTTGGCTCGCTGCGAGACACGCTCGTCGTCGCCGCTGCGACGGCGGTGTTGTCGATGGCAGCCTTTCCGCCGATCGCCTATCTCATCGTGCGCGCGCGCTACAGCGGCCGCGGATTGCTCGATTTCTTGACCTGGCTGCCGACCACGGTTCCCGGGATCGTGATCGGCCTCGCGCTTCTCTGGGTGTTTCTGCGCACGCCTGGCCTCAATCGGATTTACGGCCATCCGCTCGGACTTGTGCTCGCCTTCACACTCGGCGGAATGGCGCTCGGCGTGCAGATCAGCAAGGCCGCGATCATGCAACTCTCGCCCGAACTCGAGGAAGCAGCCCAGGCTGGGGGCGCGACGCGGTTTGCGACGTTGCGCAAGATCGTCATCCCGATGATCGCGCCGACCGTGGCGGCGGTCGGTATTCTCGAATTCGTCGCCGCCACGCGAGGCGTCAGCACGGCGGTGCTGCTGTCCTCGCACGCCACGCAAACCCTCGCGGTGTTCCAATTGAAATACATCGAAGCCGGCGACCTCGAAACCGCGAGCGTCATCGGTATCGTCCTCGTGGGGCTCAGCACCGGCGTGGCGGTCGCCAGCCGCCTCCTCGGGCTGCGTTTCGGCATCGGCGAGCGTTCGTAGAGCGAGCTAAGCCTCGGTGTCGCATGCGCGCGAAGGGGAATTGCCCTTAGGGCAGGAATTTTTCCGTCAGCAGCGTGCTGTCGTCGGGCATGCGATCGATGCGGCCAAAATCCACCAAGGCTTGCTCGACGATATGCAGCGAGTGGCGGTCGAAATGCCCGTCGGTCGGAAACGACGCAATCTCGTCGTCATAGATCTCGGCGACCGCGCCCTCCGGCGCCGCCATGATCCTCGCCATCAGCGCAATCGCCTCGGGCTTGTGGTCGCGCAGATAGGCGACCGTCTCGAACCAGGCCTTGAGGAAGCGCCGCAGGGCATCCGGGCGTTCGGCGATGGTTGCATTGCTGGCATAGATCGCCGAAGCGATGAAATCATGCACGAACTCCCCGCCTTTCACGATCATGCGATATTTGCCGCGGATATGTCCGACTTCGAGGCTCCCGGAGGCGGCGTCGACTGTCTTGGTGGTAAGCCCGGCCAGCATGCTTTCGGTCCCGCCGAGATAGACCAAGGTGACGCCGTCGACGCCCCAACCTTCGCGGCGCGCGATTTCCTGCGCGAACCAACTCGTCAGCGAGCCAACTGTCGTCGCGGCGATCTTCTTGCCCTTCAGATCAGCGATCGAGTGGATCGGCGAATTATTCAGCACGAGGATCGATAGATTCGCCGGGCTGGTGCCGAGCATGGCCACTGCCTTCTCGGGCGAGCCCTTGGCGACGAATACCAGATCGGTGCCGCCGCCGAGCGCGATATCGATCGCGCCCGCCGCCATCGCCTGATGGAGTTTGGCGCCGCCTTGGAGATCGATCCTCTGGATCTCGAGATCGTATTTTTGATAAATGCCGAGATCGATCCCGGCATCGAGCATGTAAAAATTAAAACCGACCGCCTCCGGCGTGCCGACGCGGAGCTTGTCGGGCGCTGCAACGGCGGTCGCCGCGAGGGCCGGGATTATCGCCAGCAAGGCCAATGCAAAGCTCACAGGTTTCATGGCCCGATCTCGCCTTATCCCTGATAGACCATCCTGCCGCCGGTATAGGTTCGCTCGATCTTGATGTCCTTGATGATTCGTGTCTGCTCGCGCGCCAAGGATCTGATATCGGCGGTGCGGCCGACGGACATGAAGCGCCCGTTCTTGATCGCAAAGGCTTGCGCCCTCGGCAGCCGGTCATCGACCGTGTAGACCTTGGCATTGATGATAATCAGATACGCTTCGCGCGCATCCGCCTTGGCAAGGGCGGGCCAGGCGATCGCGGCCAGGCCCGCGGCGGCCGTCGCGCCCATGAAAACTCTCCGGCTCCTGGCGATCCCGGCCAACTTCATACCCCCATTAGCGCGTTGTCGTTTCGACCATTCGGATGCAACCGGCAAAAAGGCCTGGAAGTTTCTCGCGATCAGATAGCAATCGATCGACATCGCTGGCATCCTGCCGGAAGCGAAGAGCGCGCGCGACGACACCGATGTCGATGCCCTCAGGCGCGGTTTTCAGCAAAAACGCCACCGCCGTATCGTTCGATGCCATCGAGCCTGTCATCCAGCTGTAGGTGAAGCGCGCCGGATATAACAACGTCCGCAAATATGGCTTATGGTCGGCCGGTGCAAGGCTTGTCGCGGCAGCGAAGCGGATCACTTGCTGGCGCCAACTATCGAGCGGCTGTCCTCGAAGATAGGTTCGAATCTCGCCCAGAGTTGGGCGATCGGGGCGAACGCGATCGCGCTCGATCAAGGGCACGCCGTGGTCGATATAGTCGACACGGTCCAGAGGCGGGAAGCGGCCGATTGAGAATGCCCGGTCAGCCCAAAAAATCGACAACTTCGCTCCCCATCGCGCCGACAGGTCCAACGCGGCTTGGCGAGCCTGGTCGAGCTCGGTGTCGTTGAGCCCCATTTCGCTGATGATCGCGACGTCGACGTCGCTGTACCGGCGGCTAAATCCGCCATGCGCAAGGCTGCCGATCCGGTAAACGCCGATGATGGACGGTCCAATCTGCGCCCACCACAGCGCCGCGAGCTCCGCCGTGAATTTCTCCGCCGCTCCGCGGGCTGATTGTTCGAGTGCCTCGTCCATCGATGCGCTTCTCGGAAGTCTCCCAAGATAATGCAAAAGACGGCGCCCGCCCAGGATTCCGGGGAGATCGGTCGCAGCCTCCTCTAAGATACGTTGAACCCCCGATCGAGGCCGGCGAGACGGCGGCTATTGAGGCGACCGCGCCTGCCGAGCTTCTTGTCATCGTCCTGCCGATGCTGGAGCGTCTTTCCTCGCATTGGCGCCTTGCGCCTTCTGCCCGCTCTCAATCTTTTCGCTTCACTTCGACACCGGCCAAGCCCTCGAAGAATTGAACGAGATGGTCTTCACCGAGGCTGGTGGCCGCCTGCCAGATCTCGGTGACGTTGGAGCCGACGAAACTCGGCACATTCAAGGCATGCGCGGTCTCGGCATAGAGCTTCATGTCCTTCAAGGCGATGCGAAGCTGATTGCCGCCGAATTTGCGCGCCAAAACTGTCCGCGCGAAACGCTCTTCCGTGGTGACGTTGCGGCCGCTGCCGGCGTTCACGATATCGAGCAGGAGCTGCGGATCGAGCCCTGCCTTCACACCCAGGACCATGGCCTCGCAGGCGATGGTGAGGCCCGTGATCGCCATTGCAGCATTGACGACCTTGCACACTTGCGCAAGCCCATGCTGCTCGCCGACATAGAAGACGTGGCGGGTGAGCGTATCGAGAATTGGCGCGACGCGATAGAACGCAGTCCGCGGTCCGGCGCTAATCATTGCCATCTTCCCTTCCGACACCCCGCTGCCGCCGCCTCCGCCCACGACAGGCGTGTCGAGCACTTGAATGTCGCGGCGCGCCAACTCTTCGGCGATCGCCTTGATCGCCTCGACGCCGAGGGTCGACACTTCGACATAGATTTTGATCGCCTTGCCCGCGGCGACACCGCCCGGCGCCAAAGCGACCGCTCGGCTGACATCGACGGAGGGAAGACAGGCGAAAACGATGCTCGCCACGTCGCCCACCGCCCGCGCCGAGGCTGCGATGTGCGCGCCCTGGGTGCGCAACGGCGCGAGCGCGTCCGGGTCGGTGTCATGGATCGTTACCGACCAGCCGGCCTTCAGCAAACCGCTCACGATCGCGCCGCCTAGATTGCCGGTGCCGATAAATCCCAGATGCTCGCGCATGCTTCGACTCCCAATGCCGCCTATGAGCGTTCGCCGGCAGGCGACCGTCGCCTGCGCATGGCGGCCTTTCTAGAATAACTCGTCGGCCCGCGCGATACCGCTGCCCGACCCTATGCGAATGACCCCTTTGTCATGTCGCCAAAATCAATTAAGAATCCGGGATGTCTCCCCGTTCGGCGGGGCAATCTCTTTGGCTTTGGACCATGGCACAACACTCTGAGCGGCGTTGCGCATGACCGATCGCGAAGTTCGCGTGGCCGTTGTTGGCGCCGGCATGTCGGGCCTCTACATGGCCGAGATGCTGCAGCGCCGCGCAGATGTCAACTTCACGGTCTACGAGAGGGCCTGCGAGATCGGCGGCACATGGCGCGACAACACCTATCCCGGTCTCTTCGTCGACGTGCTATCGCGCCAATACGAGTTCCTGTTCCAACCCAACTACGATTGGTCGCGCAAATACGCGCCGCAGGCGGAAATCCTCGCCTACATGAAAAAGGTTGCGCGCGAGCGCGGGTGGTACAAGCACATCCGCTTCAACACGGAGATCGTCGCTGCTCGGTTCGATGCCGGCGTCGGCAAGTGGCATCTTGAGACCGCCACAGGCGGAACGGACACGGTCGACTTCTTTGTCGTCGCCACCGGATTTCTGGCAAAGCCCGTCTATCCCGACATTGAAGGGCGCGAGAGCTTCGCCGGGAAGGCATTCCACTCGGCGCGCTGGGATCACTCCGTGCCCTATGACAGCGCGCTGCGCTGGGGCGTGATCGGGGCGGGGTGCAGTGGCATCCAGATCACTGAGGCCTTGGCGTGGAAGGACGTCCAAGTGACGCAGTTTGTGCGTCGCCCGCAATGGATCCACATTCGCGAGAATCCCCACGCCACGTGGTGGGAACGGCTGAAGCTGCGTGCGCCGGGTCAATATCAGAAGAAGCAGCGCGAGCTATGGGACTTCATCATCAAGGGCGATGCGTGGCGGCTGAAACCCGGACCACAGCGCGAGGCGATGGAGCGCGAGTTCCGTTCCTATCTCGATGTGATCCGCGATCCAGAGCTGAAAAGGAAGCTTACGCCCACCTATCATCTCGGCTGTACACGCATCCCGAAATCCGATCAGAATTATTACGAGGCTGTGCAGCGCCCGAACGTGACCATCGAGACGCGCAAAATCGCGCGCATCGTGTCTCAAGGCGTCGAGCTCGACGATGGCACGCTGATCACGCTCGACGTGCTTGTCTACGCCACCGGGTTCGACACGCACACCTATATGCGGCCGATGGAAGTGATCGGCTTGAACGACGTTTCGATCGACAAGGTGTGGAAAGACAACGTCTTCTCCTATGGCGGCGTTGGTGTGCCCGGCTTCCCCAATATGTTCCTGCTCTACGGGCCCTTTGCGCCGCTCAACAACGTGCCTGTGCCGATCGGGCTCGAGCACGAGATCGGCTACATTCTGCGCCTGATGGATGAGGCGGCGAGGCGCCGCGCCGCGGTCGCGCCCAGTGCCGCGGCGACCGAGCGGTTCCGCGCGCGTATGCGGGCGGCCTTTCCCGGCACGGTCTGGGTCGGCTGCAAGAACTGGTATTCGGACCAGGAGGGTACGCCGATCCTTTGGCCGCTGCCCCAGGACCAGCATGCGGAGTTCTTCGCCGAGGCCCGGCTGGAGGATCTCGATTTCGTGCCGATCGCGCAGGTCGATTCTTTCTGAGGCCGAGGCGAGGATATCGCGATGAGGGAAGCGAAGCGGGAATTGCCCGCCTTCAAGTCGGTCGGCCAGCCTTTGCGCCGCAAAGAAGATCTGCGGCTGGTCACCGGCCAGGGCCGCTTCACCGACGATTTCAGCCTGCCAGGACAGGCATGGGCCGCGATGGTGCGCTCACCGCATCCGCATGCGCGGATTCGCGGCATCGACGCGCACGCGACTTTGGCAACGCCTGGCGTGCTCGCGGTCATGACCGGTGCCGATTGCCTGCGCGACGGGCTCAAGCCTATCCCGCACAATCCCGTTCCCTCGACGAAATACGACATAAAGCTCACCGGCCGCGGCGGAAGCTCGGTCTTCATCGGTCCGCATATGATCTTGCCGGCCGACAAGGCACGGCATGTCGGCGAGGCCGTCGCGATGGTTGTCGCCGAAACGCGCGCCGCCGCGCAGGAAGCAGCCGAGAGCGTGATCGTCGATTACGAAGAGCTACCCTGGGTGGCGGACAGCTCGGCCGCTGCCGCGCCGCAGGCGCCGCGCATTTGGGACGAGCTGCCGGACAATGTTCTGGTCGATACGAGCTTCGGCGATAGTGCGGCGACCGATGCCGCTTTTGCCCGCGCCCGCCACGTCGTCAGCCTGAAGGTCCATATCGGCCGGGTGACGGGCGTTCCGCTGGAGCCGCGCGCCGCGCTCGGCGCCTTCGACCCGCGAACCGGCCGCTATACGCTCTATGCGGGAAGCGGCGGCGCCGTGCGGCAGAAACACGAGCTCGCCGAGATCCTGGGCGAAGACCCGGAGAAGCTGCGCGTTCTGTCGCTCGATGTCGGCGGCAATTTCGGCACCCGCAACCGGCTCTATGTCGAGTATGCGCTGGTCCTCTGGGCGTCGCGCAAGCTCGGCCGGCCGGTCAAGTTTCGCGCGGACCGCGTCGAATGCTTTCTCAGCGATTATCAGGGACGCGATCTGGTATCCGAGGTCTCGCTGGCGATCGACGAGACTGGGAAATTCCTTGCCCTCCGAGCGTCGAATCTCAGCAATGTGGGGGCGCGCTGCGTCTCGCTGTCGCCGCTCAGCAAGGGATCGGGGCTCATCACCGGCTCCTACGACATTCCTTGCGCGAGCCTTCGTTCTCGCGCGGTTTTCTCCAACACGATGCCGACCCAGGCCTATCGCAGCTCGGGACGTCCGGAGGTGACCTTCGCGATCGAACGGCTGATCGACAAGGCGGCCCGCCTCTTGGGCTATGATCGCCTCGAGCTGCGGCGGCGCAACCTCGTTCCGCCGGCCAAGATGCCCTATGCCAATGCCGTCGGCTCGATCTATGACAGCGGCGAGTATCTCGCCAGCATGGAGCGGGTGCTTCGGCTGGCGGATTGGGCCGGGATCGAGAAACGACGCGCCGCCGCGCGCCGCCGCGGCAAGTTGCTGGGGGCCGGTTTCGCCAATTATGTCGAGTCGTCGATCGGAACGCCCAAGGAACGCGTCGACATCGCGGTCAATCCGGACCGGATCGAGCTGGTCATCGGCACGCAACCCGCCGGGCAGGGACACGAGACGAGCTTCGCGCAGGTTGCCGCCGACTTGCTCGGCGTTCCATTCGAACGGGTCGAGATTCGGCTCGGCGATACCGATGTCGTCAGCGCTGGCGGCGGCACGCATTCCGGGCGCTCGATGCGCCATGCGAGCGCCGCCATCGCTCTTGCAAGCGACGATTTGATCGAGAAGGGCAAGCGCTTGGCCGCGCATCTCTGGAGCGCCAGCGCCGACACGCTGACGTTCGAGGACGGCGTCTTTCGCGTGCCTGGCAAGAATAATTCATTTACCTGGTTTGAGCTCGCCGCACGGCTGAGCGAGTCCGGTCTTCCGCCTGAATTCGCGGCGGGTTTGCGCGTTCGACGCGACAACGAGATGCACACCCCCGTGTTTCCGAATGGCGCATGCGTCTGCGAAGTCGAGATCGATCCCGAGACCGGGGCTCTCGAGCTCACGCGCTATAGCACCGTCGATGACGTGGGACGCTGCATCAACCCGCTCATCGTTGATGGCCAGACCCATGGCGCGCTGACGCAGGGCGTCGGTCAGGCGCTGTGGGAAGGCTGCGTGATCGACCCCAACTCGGGACAGCCGCTTTGCGGCTCTTTGATGGATTACGGCATGCCGCGCGCGGACACGATGCCGTCCTTCACGACCGAAATCGCCGAGGTGCTTTCCCCGACGAATCCCTTTGGTGTGAAGGCAGCCGGCGAGGGCGGAACGACGCCGGCGCCTGCGGTGGTCTTGAGCGCGATCGAAGATGCTTTGGCTGAGTTTGGCGCAGTCGAGATCGACATGCCCGCGACGCCGCAGAAAATCTGGGCTGCGATCAACAAAGCGGCGCGATAAGGCCGGACCTTCCCAGCTCCCCGAGGGTCCAGGTGGGGAAAGCTCACAATCGGCAACGGCTCAATTCGTCTTGATTTGCGCCAGCATTGCGACGATCTCGTCGGTGGTTTTCACTTCGGCAAAGACACGAGCCATGGTTTTGAGCTCGGCCTCATGCGTGTCGCGATGGACCTCGGCGACGGCATCGCTCACAAGCATCATCCGGTAGTTATGCTCGACGCCGCCGCGCACCGTGGTCGAGACGCAGACGCAGGTCGTGACGCCGCAAACGACGCAGGTCGTGACGCCGAGATTGCGCAGGATCGTGTCGAGCGGCGTATTCGAGAATCCTCCGAACCCCTTCTTGACAACAAGGTGCTCGCCCGGCTGCGGCTTCAACTCGTCGGTGATCTGCGCGCCCCAACTCCCTTCCGTGATGAAGGTACGGTTGCCGCTGAGCGAGCCGCGCGTTGCGCGCCAATAGGGAAACTGCGCGTCCGAATAGTCTGGCTTCAGCACATGGGCGACATAGACGACAGGCCGGCCTGCCCGACGGAACGACTCCGCGAGCCGTTTGGCGAAGGGGACAGTGCCCATGAGGAAGGGCATGTCGATCTTCGCCTCCGGATTTTCACGCGCTCGATAGGCGAAACCGCCTTCGGGGTGCACGAAATCGTTCTGCATGTCGACAATGATCAGTGCCGATCGAGCAATTTCCGGGCCGGTCGGAATCGTCGTCATGGATTACTCCTTCGTGCAACGGGTGTGGCGCGGCCGCGGGGGATGAGAGTCCGGCGAAAGCCTAGGCCTCGCCCCAGACCTCAGCGGCGGTCTCGACGAGGAGACGAAGCTTCGCCACCTCGTCTTCGATCCGCGTGCGGCCCTGGCCATGGACCGCCGACGCAAATCCGCACTGCGGGCTGAGGCATAGACGCTCCATGGGCACGATCTTTGATGCCGCTTCGATGCGCCGCTTCAAACCGTCCTTTGGTTCAAGATTGGGACTTTTCGTCGTGATGAGGCCCAACACGACGAATTTGCCGTTCGGGACGTCCTTCAACGCATCGAAACCGCCGGCGCGTTCGTCGTCGTATTCGAGGAAATAGGCGTCGACATCGAGGCCCGGAAAGAGAGTGGGGCCGATCACCTCGTATCCCCCGCTTGCCGCTCCGGCGGCGGAGAGATTGCCGCGGCAGAGGTGGATGGCAACGAGAAGATCTTTGGGCCGGCCGCGGATCGCGGCGTTGACAAGCCCGATATAGGTATCGACCAAGCGTACCGGATCTTCACCCATTGCTTTCGCGGCGTCGCGGAAGCGGGGATCGCAAAGATAGGCGAAATTCGTGTCGTCGAGCTGGATGTAACGCGCCCCAGCAGCATAAAGCTCATCGATTTCCTGGCGATAGGCCGCGGCCGCATCCGCGAAGAACTGGTCGATATCGGGGTACGCCGTCTGATCGATCGCTTGTCTGCCGCCGCGGAAATGGAGCAGCGTCGGAGACGGCATGCAGGTCTTGGGCGTCGCCCGCGCGATATTTTGCAAAAACCCGAAATCCTCGACCTGGATCGGCCGAGACCGCGTGATCTTGCCCGTCACCGCCCAGGCCGAGACTTGAGCGACCGGCGAGCCGTCCGGGTTGCGATGGAAGACTTTGAGATTGCCAGGCCTCTCGACGACATTGTCGAAGCCCGCGAGGAAGTCCTTGTTCCAAAATCCACGGCGGAACTCGCCATCCGTGACGCATTTGAGGCCGATCTCCTCCTGCATCGCGACGACATCGCGAATACACTTGTCTTCGATCGAGCGCAATTCTTGCTTTGTGATCGTGCCCCTTGCCGCCTGCTCGCGCGCGTTGATGAGAGCATCCGGCCGCAAATGGCTGCCGACCTGATCGGCTCGAAACGGGCGACCTCGATGCGTTGCCATAGTCGTTCCTCCCTTCGGAATTTTTCTCGGTCGTGATCGGCGCGCGAAATTGCTTACCTGTCGGGCCGTGCGCGCTCCGCCGCCCGCATGCGGGCGCGCAAGGCCGCGGTCGCGGCTTGGTCGATGACGAAGCTCTCCGGGTCCATCACGACGCCATAGAGCTCGCGCGCCGCGGCGTGCGAGACATAGCCTTGATAGACGTCCTCGCGGACCTTCTCGGGTTCGCGTTCGGTCGGATCGCCGTAACCACCGCCGCCGCCGCCGCGAATCGTCACCGAATCGCCGAGCTTCAGCGGCATGGTGAAGGCCTTCGCGTTCGGCAGCTCGCCGAGATCCTTGCCGTCCTTGCGGATGAAGAGGGCGTTCGCCATTGCGTCATGCCCGCCGAACAATCCCCAGGGCTTGCATTGCGACCGCTCGATATGGCTGGTCAAGTGAAGCCCGATCAGAGGCTGGACGGCGCGATCGACGCCCAGGCCGCCGCGATAACGGCCGGCGCCGCCTGAATCCGGCACGAGCTCGTAGCGCTCGGCAAAGAGCGGGTACTTGACCTCGAGCAACTCGATCGGGCTGTTATGCGTATCGCCGTCGTTCATGGCGATGGTGGCGCTGACGCCATCCTCGGTCTTTTTCGCGCCCCAGCCGCCGCCAGCATGGCTCAGCCCGGCGAAGATGAATTGATTCTGGGTGAAGCCGATGAGCTGCGCGATGATCAGATCGGCATGATGCCCGGCGGCGACGCGGTCGGGAATCGCCGGCGCCAAAGCCTTGAAGATGGTGTCAACGATCGTCATCGGAAACGTCATCCAGCGGCGCATCGCGGCCGGCTTCACGGCGCTGACGACGCGGCCGGGCGGTGCGATCACCGTCAAGGGGCGGAAGCTGCCGTCGTTGATCGGATAATCGGTCGGCGAGGTGATGCATTTATAGGCGACTTGCGCGCAGGCGATCGCGGTGCTGTAGCCCGAATTGTAGAAGCCGCGCACCTGGGCGCTGACATCGCTCAGATCGATCTCCGCCTCGTCGCCGCGAACCGTAATCTTCACCTTGATCGGCAGGTGCTTGCCGAGATCGACGCCGTCATCGTCCATGAAGGATTCGGCCTCGTAGACCCCATCGGGAATGGTCCGGGTCCGAGCGCGCGCGGAGTCCTCTGATCGATCCATGATCTCCTCGATCGAGGCCAGCACCTCGTCGGCGCCATAGCGCTCGACCAGCTCGAGAAAGCGCTTCTCGCCGGTCTTCACGGCCGAGACCTGGGCGCGAAGGTCGCCCATTGCCCGCTCGGGGACCCGCACATTCATGCGGATCATGTCGACCACGTCCTGATTGACCTCGCCGGCGCGGTGCAGCTTGAGGATCGGAATCTGCAAGCCTTCGGAATAGATGTCGGTGGTGACGCTCGCCAGGACGCCGCCGATGTCGAGCCAATGCGCCATGCAGCAGGAAAACCCGATCAGTCTGCCGCGGTGGAAGATCGGCACCGACAGGGTGACATGGTTCAAATGGCTGCCCGTGATATAGGCATCGTTGGTGATGAGAATGTCTCCGGGTGCGATGTCGCCGCCGAAATGCTTGAGCTTTGATTTGATCGTCTCGCCCATGCCGCGGATGAACATCGGCAGGCCGAGGCCGATCGAGACGGTCCGTCCGTCCGCGGTGAAGAGCCCGCAGGTAAAATCCAACGCCTCGTAGATGATGAGGTTATAGGCCGTGCGCATGAGATTGGTTTTCATCTCGCCGGTCACGGCGAGGACGCCCGCGCGCACGATTTCGGTGATCACGGGATCGGCGCGGCGGTTGCGCACGGCGCTATCAGGCATGAACGCAGGCTCCCGGAAATGGCGTGAGGCATCTTGGAGCAGCGCGCCGAAAATGCAACCACGGCGAATTGTGCTTTTCGCGCGCGCTGGCTAGGTTGCCCTCTCTCGATTGAGGCCGGGGGAACGGACGGTTCATGGTGTCTCACAGCGGCAAGAGCGCAAATGTGCGCATCGGCACGGATATCGGCGGCACTTTCACCGATGTCGCGGCGTTCGACGAGGAAAGCGGAAGGCTGCTTCTCGGCAAGAGCCTGACGACCCCGGCTCGTCTCGCCGAAGGCATCAACGCGGGCGTCGCCAAGGCGGGTACGGCTTACGACAAGGCGGGGCTTTTCCTCCACGGCTCTACCATCGCCATCAACACGCTCTTGGAGCGCACCGGCGCCAAGACCGCGCTTCTGACCACCAAGGGATTTCGCGATATTTACGAGATCGGGCGCGTCAACCGGCCCGACTCGTATAATCTTTTCTTCCGCAAGCACCAGCCGCTGATCGAGCGCGCGCTTCGCTTCGAGGTCAATGAGCGCATCGTCGCCGACGGCTCGGTGCGAACGCCTTTGAGCGAGGATGAGATCGCGGCGCTGGGGCGCCGCTTCGAGGCGCTCGGCATCGAGGCCGTGGCGATCCTTTTCCTGCACTCCTATCGCAACCCCGCGCATGAAGCGCTGGCGAAGGCGATCCTGCGGCGCAACCACCCGCAGCTTTTCGTCTCGGCAAGCCACGAGCTGTCGCAGGAATACCGCGAATTCGAGCGCTGCTCGACGGTCGCGGCCAACGCCTATATCGGGCCGCGGGTGGGGCGCTATCTCGCCGACATCGAGACTCACCTCCGCGAGGAAGGTTGCCGCGGCTCGTTTCTCGTCGTGCAGTCGACCGGCGGATTGTACGAGGCGCAACAGGCTCAGGCGCATTGCGTGCGCATGATGGAATCGGGGCCGGCCGCGGGGGTCATCGGCACCCGTGCACTCTGCCATGCGATCGGGCTGAAAAACGCAATCGCTTTCGACATGGGCGGCACCACGGCCAAGGCTGGCGTCATTCATCACGGCGAGGCGCTCACCACCGGCGCCGCGCTCTTGGGTGGCTACAACACCGCGCTGCCGATCCAGATCGCGATGATGGATATTTTCGAGGTCGGAACTGGCGGCGGCTCGATCGCGCGGGTCGAGGACGGGATGCTGCGCGTCGGCCCGCAGAGCGCGGGCGCAGCGCCCGGCCCCGCCTGCTACGGGCTGGGAGGCACGCAGCCGACCGTGACCGACGCCCATCTGATGCTCGGCCGGCTCGGCGTCGACCGCTTCCTCGGCGGCGAGATGATGCTCGATCGGGCCGCGGCCGAGCGCGCGCTCGAAGAGCATGTGGCGGGGCCGCTCGGGATGACGCCAGTCGCGGCGGCCAACGGCATTCTGCGCATCGCCGCGACGGCGATGTCCTATGCCGTCAAAGCCGTCACCACCGAGCGCGGTCTCGATGTCGGCGATTTCGCCCTCGTCGCCTATGGCGGGGCGGGGCCGCTGCACGCAACGGCGATCGCGCGCGAGCTCGGCATCCGCCGTGTGATCGTTCCGCGCGCGCCGGGCGTGTTCTCGGCCTTCGGTATGCTGTTCTCCGACCTGCGCTATGACTACGTGCGAAGCTGGTTCCAGCGGCTGGAGAGCGCGTCCTTCGACGAGATCGAGCGCATTTATGGCGAGCTGGAGCGCCAGGGCCGCGAGGCGATCGCCGGCACCTCAGTGAGGCCGCAGGAGGTCGCCATCGCCCGCGCCGCCGATATGCGCTATGTCGGACAAGAGCACGCGGTGACCGTCGATCTGCCGATGCCGCTCTTTGTGGCGCGGGATCGCGACGGCATCAAGCGCGCTTTCGACGAGATGCATCTGCTGCGCTACGGTACCAACGCGCCGAAGGAGCGCGCCGAGATCGTCAGCCTGCGCTCGACCGTGACGGGCGTGATGCGCAAGCCGCCGCAAGAAAGGATCGCTGCCGGAACGGCCGCGCCGCCGCGCCAAGCCTTCACCGGCAGCCGAACCGTGTTCTTTGCGGAAACCAACGGCTTCGTCGACAGCCCGAGCTATGCGCGGGCGGAGCTGCTGGCCGGCAACGCAATTGCGGGGCCGGCGTTGATCGAGGAGCACGCCTCGACCACCGTGGTTCTGCCGGGCGACGCGCTCGCCGTCGATCCCTTCGGCAACCTCATGATCGCCGTCGGCGCGCCGAAAACAGCCGGGTAGGGCGACAGGCGCCGATCGCTCCCGCAGCTCTCCCGCGCTTTAGGTCTGGGCGGGTGTGAGCTTGTCCTGCGTCTTCGTTTCGAAGTCGCTGGCGTCGTGCCGCTCGTGGAGCTGATCCGCGGGATTGCCGCTGAGCCGGTTGACCTTGCGGCCGCGCTTCACCGCGGGGCGCCCGCCGATCATCGTCGTCCAGCGCTGCAGGTTCTTGTAATCCTTCACCGACAGGAATTCGCCGCCGCCATATTGGTTGTACTGCGCGAGACCCCCATACCACGGCCAGATCGCGATGTCGGCGATCGTGTATTTGTCGCCGGCGACGTATTCGCTTGTCGCCAGGCGTCGGTCGAGCACGTCGAGCTGGCGCTTCGTCTCCATGGTGAAGCGGTTGATGGCATATTCGATCTTGGTCTGCGCATAGGCATAGAAATGACCAAAGCCGCCGCCGACATAGGGCGTGCTGCCCATCTGCCAGAAGAGCCAGTTGAGGCATTCGGCGCGCGCCGCGCGCTCGGTCGGCAGCAGCGCGCCGAACTTCTCGGCAAGATAGACGAGGATCGAACCCGATTCGAACACGCGCACTGGCTTGGGCTCGGAGCGGTCGAGCAAAGCTGGGATCTTGGAATTCGGATTGATGGCGACGAAGCCGCTGCCGAACTGCTCGCCCTCGCCGATCTTGATCGGCCAGGCGTCGTATTCGGCGCCGCGATGGCCAAGCGCCAGCAGCTCTTCCAGCATGATCGTGACCTTCACGCCGTTGGGCGTCGCGAGCGAATAAAGCTGCAGCGGATGCTTGCCGATCGGCAGTTCCTTCTCATGGGTCGGACCGGCGATCGGCCGGTTGGTGTTGGCGTATCGCCCGCCATCGGGCTTCTCCCAGGTCCAGACCTTCGGCGGCGTATAGGGTGTTTCGGTCATCATCGTCCTCGTCATATTGGCGCAGCCTTACCTGTTCGCGAGCCTAGACCCTACGAGCCGCGCGTGTAAGGGGTGGGCCTGCTCTTAGCGAACGAACTGGTCGGTGTAGAGCGTGTCGACCGACTTGACATCGCCTTTCTTCAGGAGATCGTAGTCGACCATGAAGTCGACGACGTTCTCGACCGCCTGCTTCTGAAACTTTCCATCCGTGCTGAGGTTGAGGAGCGCATAGAGCCTCTCGGCCGCCGCGTCCGAGTAATGGCTCACCTCTTTGAGCTTTGCGAGCGCCCATGGCCGTCCGTCGGCGCTGAGGACAAAGCGATCGGCATCCCAGAGGGAAGCGAGAATTTTCTTCACCGTGCCGGGCTCTTTCGCGACGAACGACTTATTCGCGACGACCGTATAGGACAGCCAAGGCTTCTTTTGGTAGGCCGACAGCGGAACGAGCGACTTCACGCGGCCCTGGAGCATCAGGTCCATCATCTGATTCGGGCTGAGCACCACGCCGTCGATTCCGCCGGTGGTCAGCACCGCAACGCTTTCCCGGACGCCTCCGGTCGAGACGAACTGGATGTCCTTTTCGAGACCGAGCCCGCGCGCCACCAATCGCCCATAGGCATGTTCGGCGCCGCCGAGGCGCGACACTCCGATTTTCGCGCCCTTCAAGTCCGCGGGCTTCTGGAACCGGCTGTTGGTCGCGACCCACACCGCGAAATCATCGGTCGGCTGCAGGTTCGCGACGATGATCGCGGGTACGCCCTTGGCGATGGCGGGAATGTCGGTGCCGGCGTTGGACGAACCGATCTGCACGGCGCCGGTCGCTAGATCGCGCTGCATGTCGGGGCCGCTCTGCGATGGCACCCAGGTCACGTCGAGCCCGTTTTTCTGGAAGTAGCCCTTTTCCTGCGCTGCCAGCACTGGGAGATAGTAGACCGGCGAGAATTTGATCGCCGTGCCATAGTTGATCTTCTCTTGCGCTTGGGCGACGCCGACCGACAGCGCCAGAAGGATCAGGCCAAAGCCCAGTGAACGGCGCATCGTTGAAAGCCCCCGTTATCGTCGCCAACGGCCAAAGTACCGCGCCGTATACCACAGCGCCATGTTGATCGCCACGGAGATCGAAGCCGTCAGGATCACCGCGGCATAGAGATCGGGAGTCTGGAACGTGACCGCGTAACCATGCACCACCACGCCGAGGCCGTTGCGCCCGATAGCGAGCTCGATGATGAAGACGCCCACCATCGCCGCATTGCACGCATAGAACATGCCTGACGACAACACCGGCAACATCGCTGGCAGCGTCACCTTGCGCAGAATACTGAGCTTGCCATGACCCATGGCGCGCGCCAACAGAACTTGATTGGGCTTGATCTCCGTGCTCGCCGCCATGACGTTGACGACCATCGGAAAGAAGCCCGATAGCGCGCCGAATATGATGATGGGCGTCTTGTCGATGCCGAACCACAGCAGGAACAGCGGCAAGAGCGTGACCTTCGGGACGGTGACGCCGAGGACGAGCAGCGGTTTGAACACCGCCGTCGCATAGGGAGAGTGATTGATCGCGAAGCCCAGCGTGACGGCAAGCACGACGCCCGTGACGAAAGCCGAGCCGAACTCGACCAGCGTTGCGGCAATATCCGGCCTCGCCTCGCCAACCACCGCCCCGAGCCGCATCGCCGCCTCGAGAGGCCCGGCGAGGAACAGCGAATCGACCCAGCCGCGACGCACCGCAAGCTCCCACATGACGAGCAGCAGCGCGATGGCCGAGATGCGGATGAGCAGCGCAAGGCGGTGTTCGCGGCGCATCACTTGATCCACCGCCGCTCAACTACGCTGAACAGCGAATTGCCGGCGATCCCAATCGCAAGGGTGATCAGCACCAATGCGTAGAGCGGCGCCGTCAGGTAATTGACCGTCGCATAGTCGATCAGCGAGCCGAGCCCGGCGCTCACGACCAGCAACTCGGCCGTAATCACGCCGATGATCGTATAGCCGAAGCCGAGTCGCAGCCCCGCGACGATGGTTGGCGCCGCAGCGGGCAGCACCACCTTGAAGAAGATCGCGCGCCGCCCATACCCCAGGGAGCGCGCCAGGCGCAAATAATTTGGCTCGATCTGGCGCAGACCGGCACTCGTATTGAAAATCACGACGAACACGCCGAGCAGCACGCCGAATGCCACGTTCGGCAGCACGCCGATACCGAGGATGAGGATCAGAAGCGGAAAGAGGATGATCTTTGGGACGGCATAGAGCACAAGCAGAATCGGCTCGAACGCGTCGCCGACGACTTTCGAGCTGGCGAATATCAGGCCCAGCAAGACGCCGACGACCATCGCGATGAGATACGCGGCGACCACTTCGCCGACGGTGATCGCGGCATTGAGGTAGAAGCCTGGTACGGTTTGATCGCCAAAAAGCGTGCGGATGATCTGAAGGAAGACCGCGCTCGGCGGCGCAACGATGATCGGGCTGAGCGCGGCGAGCCGATCGATCGCCTCCCAAAGCACCAGCACGGTGAGGACAACCGCCCAACGTGCAAGCGCGGGACGCGTTTTGAAAGCCGCGATCATTCCTGCGGCAGCTCGAGCCGCTCCTCTTCCGCCGCGGCGCGTTTGACCGCAATGAGCGATTCACCCCTGAGGTGGCGCCAGAGCGTATCGACCGTGCGGCTGAATTCCGGCTCGCCGAGCCGCCGCGGGCGCGGCAAAGGATTATCGACTTCGACCTTGATACGTCCCGGCCGCGCCGAGAACACCGCGATGCGCTCGCCGAGATAGACTGCCTCGGTGAGGCTGTGGGTGACGAAAACGACAGTGCGGCGCACCTTGCGCCAGATGTCGACCAGTTCGTCGCCGAGGATGATGCGCGTCTGTTCGTCGAGCGCTCCGAACGGCTCGTCCATAAGTATGATGTCGGTCTCGAGCGCCAACGAGCGGCAGATCGCGACGCGCTGCGCCATGCCGCCCGATAACTGACGCGGGTAGTACTCGGCGAATTCCTCGAGCCCAACCATGCGCAGGTATTTGAATGCGCGCTCTCGTCGCGCCGCCTTCTCGATGCCAAGTGCCTCGAGGCCGAATTCCACATTGCGCAGGACCGTCCGCCACGGATAGAGCACCGGGTCCTGGAACATGTACGCCATCAGCTTCGGGTTGGGGCCGGTGACCCGCTTCCCTTCGACACGCACCTCGCCGCCATCGGCGTCATGCGGCACGAGGCCGGCGATGATGTTGAGCAGCGTCGACTTCCCGCAGCCGCTAGGCCCGAGCAGAATCAGGAAATCGTTCTCGTTCGCTGACAGGCTGACATTGTCGAGGGTTCGAGTTTTGTGGCCGGTAACGGGGTCTTCATACGTCTTGCTGACGCCCCGGACCTCGATCGTCGCCATTCGTGATCACACGGTGCGAGAGGCGGCGCCGAGGGGAGGCGCGCCATGCAGCGCGTCGAGCTGAATGTCGATTTCAACCTGCGGCCGGATGTCGGTGAAATCAGGTACCGCCTTGCTCTGCGGAACGCGGTCAGTCGTGCCCGTCGCGCCAAGCGTTCCCGCCAGACCCCAGGCGCGCGGCGCGATCGTCGCGTCGCGCCGCCACGATTTCAGCGCTCCGCCGGAGCTCAACGCCGCCAGTTCGCGTTGCCACAAACGGCGGATCGCGATCACGCCGGTATCGGCGCGCCCGGGACGCTCGCGGTCGCGATCGGCGATACGGCCTTGCCCGACCTGTGCGATATCGTCCTGCAATCGCACCAGATCGACGCGGCTCTTATCGACGTCGCGGAGGGACAAGCGCCCGCGCAGAATCTGGTCGCAGATGCGCTGATGCGGCAAGTCGATTTTCACGCGACGTTCCTGATGCCGCGCTTTTACGCGCGTCCCGGCTTCGCCGCTGACGGGAATACGGTGCAGGCTGAACTGCATGTGCCGCAAATCGTCGATCGGCACCCACCAGAACAGCGACTCTTGCCAACCGACCTCGGCGTCGGTCGGTAGCGCCGTCATATAGAAGACATTGGGCATGCCGAATTGCTGGACGCGCTCGCGGCCGTCGGCGCGGGTAAAGGTATAAGCGATGCCCCAGACGCTTTCCTCGCTGCGCAGCTGCGCGCCGCGGCCGATGCCGTTATAGGCGGCCATGTTGTCGCGATGCACGAAGCCGACATGGCTCATATCGAGCGCGTTTTCGACATTCTGGAAGTAATTGCATTCGCGATAATAGGAATCGACCTCGATCACGCCGCCGAAGGCGTCGAATTCCGGAAAGAGCGGCAAATCTGGCGGCGCCCCTTCACCGAGGAAGGCGAAGACCAGGCCGAGATATTCGCGCACCGGATGGGAGGCAAGCTTGATGCGATCGCAATAGCTCGAATCCTCCGCCGGTTGCTCGACGCACTGCCCCTCGCCGTCAAATTTCCATCCGTGATAGAAACAGCGCAGCCCTTCGCCCTCGACCCAGCCCGAGGAGAGCTGCGTGGCGCGATGAGGGCAGCGTGCATCGACGAGATGAACCTGCCCGCTCTCGCCCCGATAGAGGGTGAACGCCTCGCCCATAATCCTGAGGGGTACCGGCTTAGCGATGACGAGATCGGCCGAGTGATAGATCGGCTGCCAAAACCGGCGCAAATACCGGCCCGCCAGCGTACCGGGGTCCGTGCTGACGCAATCGATGGTGTCAGGGCGCCGGTTGGACGACGCGTCGGCAGGCATGAGCGAACTCCTGTTCCGCCTCATAGTGTCTCCCGCCGCGCCCTGCGGCAAGGTCAAAAGGCAGTGCGAGCGGCTTGGTTTGACGCCGCGCCGGAAGCCGGGCAAGGTTCGCGGGAAAGAGGTCGCGATGGCTGAGCTGACGATCAACAGGTGCTCGATTCACTACGATGAATTCGGCCGCGGCAGCGTGCCCGTCGTGCTGACGCCCGGCGGGCGCTGGGGCGCCTATGTGATGCATTTAATCGCCGAAGAGCTCGCCAAGGATTTTCGTGTGATCGTTTGGGATCGCCGCAACACCGACCGGCGTTCGAGCATCGTTATCGCCGGCGATCAATCGGAAGCCGACATCTGGGCCGACGATCTCGCGGCACTGATCTCAGGGCTCCGCCTCGGTCCCTGCTATCTTGGCGAATACGCGGGCTGCCGCACCACGCCGCTCCTCGCGCTCAAGCATCCCGCGCTGGTGCGCGGGCTGATGCTGGGCTGGATCTCGGGCGGCGAGTACCCGGCCGAGCGGCTGCCGAAGAATTTCTATCGCGGCTATATCGCGGCGGCTTTGCGGCGGGGCATGCAAGGCGTCATCGAGACCAGCCACTTCGCCGATTCGATCAAGCACAACCCAGCCAATCGCGACACCTTAATGGCGATGCAGCCGATCGCGTTCGTTCGCCAGATGGCGTATTGGGAAACCTTCTTCACCACGAGTGGCGACCTGCCGGTCGCAGGCTGCCGGGCGAACGAGGCAGAGTGGCGCTCGATCGAAGCGCCGGCGATCGTCACCGGCGGTGTCGATCCGGTTCATCCGACCGAGGCGGCGCTGAAGCTTCGCTCGCTGTTGCCGAATTGCGCCTATCACGAGCCGGTTGTGACCGAAGATGAATGGAACGCCGTCTTCGGCGTCGAGCCCTATCCCGTCGCCGCGAAGCTGCAGGGCAAGCGGCTCGCTCCGATCTGGCGCGATTTCATCGAGCGTCAGGAAGGCTGATCGCCCACGCGACGACCGCGCGGGTCGCCTCCGAAACACGTCGATTGACCGGCTCTCAAGAGAGGACTTATCGTCCTGCCCTGTCGCACGATGGTTCGGTTCCGCGGTGGAGACGTCATGACGCTTGACCAGGTGAAATACGAAGTCGCGCTCGGGAGCCGCATCATGTCGAATATCGGTCTCGCCGAGGGGATCAATGCCTCTATGGGTCATGTCAGTCTGCGCGATCCGAGCGATCCCAACCGTTTCATCGTCAAAGGCCGCGGATACGATATCGACGTGCTATGGCGAATGCGGCCCGAGGACATGGTCGTCTGCGACCTGAACGGCTATCTCGTCGACGGCCCGCCGGGCGTTCTCCAATGCAATGAAGTGATGATCCATGCCTGCGTGATGCGCGCACGGCCTGAGATCAACTCGGTGGTTCACGCGCATCCGCCTTTCTGTGTCATGCTGACCGTCCTCGGCATTCCGATCGTACCGATGGGCATCGCCGGAATTCGCATGATCCGCAAGCCGCTCCCGGTCTACCCGCGGCCCGCCCTGATCACCTCCGAAGCCTATGGCCAGGAAATGACCAAGTGCCTTGGCGATGCAAGCGCGGTGCAACTGTTCGGGCACGGTGTGACCACCGTCGGCAAAACAATGGAAGAAGCTGTCGTCGGGATGGCGCAGCTCGAGCATCAGGCGCAGATGAACTATTACGCCTGCTCGATCGCCGGCCGTGATCATCCGCAGATTCCCGACCATCTGATCGAGGAATTTCTCGCTTGGAAGCCCCTGGCCGAACCGCATTTCCAGGAAGCGGTCGCGCGCCGCGGCGCCGCCAGGATGGGCGGCAGCATCTGGAGCGATCTCATGGCGAAGGCGGCCGATCAGCTCGCGCAGGACCGGAAGACGAGCCGCTGAAGCGAATAGCGCAGCGGTTTGACGGTCGCTTTGTGCGCGTGATAGCGTTGCGCGGCGGATTTTGGATGTTTGGAGGACGTGATGCTCTCTGCCGCGGATAACGAATTATTGACGCGGACGGGCAAGGCGACGCGCGGCGGACAATACATGCGCCGCTTCTGGTTACCGGCGCTGCTTTCGGAAGAGATCCCCTCGCCTGACAGCCCACCCGTGCGCGTCGATCTGCTTGGCGAAAAGCTCGTCGCGTTCCGCGACAGCAACGGTCGTATCGGCCTCATCGGCCGCTATTGTGCGCATCGTCAGATGGATCTGTTCTTCGGCCGCAACGAGGAATGCGGGCTGCGCTGCGTCTATCACGGCTGGAAATTCGACGTTAACGGCAAATGCGTCGACATGCCGGTCGAAACAGCCGCAGCCGGCTACAAGGATCGCATCGCGCTCGACGTTTATCCATGTCGCGAGCATGCCGGCATCATCTGGGCTTATCTCGGCCCCAAGGATTTACCGGTCGAATTCCCGCAATTCGAATTCAACACGCTGCCGAAAGAGCAGATTTATATTCGCAAGAGTCTCCTCCGCTGCAATTATTTGCAGGCGATGGAAGGCAATCTGGATTCGAGCCATGTGAATTACCTGCACAGCTTCGCCACCGGCAATGCGCTGGCGCCCGGCCGCGGCGGACTGACTCTCGAGAAGGATGGCAAGATCGACAGCGCCGTTGCCTTCCGCGACATCAATCCGACGTTCGAGATTACCGAGACCGATTTCGGCTTCATGGTCGGAGCCAAGCGCAAGCTGCCCAACGGCAAGGCTTACTGGCGAATCACGCAATGGCTGCTGCCGGTCCATACAATGATCGGCTTCGACCGTGGCCAGACCTTGTTGTGGGATGCGTGGGTCCCGATGGATGACGAGCACACCTGGGTTTATCGCGTCGAATACAATCCGTGGCGCCCGATCAGCGACAACGAGAAATACGAGTTCGACAATGTCGGCTTCAAGACGCTCAATGTCGAGAACATCCCCGGCACCTATCTGCCGGTACGCAACAAGGAGAATGACTATCTGATCGATCGCATGCTGCAGCGGACCTACAACTACACCGGTATCAAAGGCACGAACGCCCAGGATGCGGCCGCGATCGAAAATCAGGGCCCGACCGCCATCGCCGATCGCACGCAAGAGCATCTCGGCACTGGAGATGCCGCGATCATCCAGATGCGGCGCAAATTCTTACGGCTCCTTGCCGATATGGAAAAAGGCATCGAGCCGTTGCCGGCTTTCAAGGGCGATCTCTACAAGGTTCGCCCGATCGCCGTGACGCTCGAGGATGACGGCACGCCCTACCACCAAGCAGCAAAAGAACTTGTATTTGTATAATGCGCGAAGACGTCGCGCGAGCGAAACGCAATTGGCTTTTCGGCGTGGTTGACGTTATCGAGGGAGGATCGTCATGAAACGCAGCACGGATCGGATCCTAACGACACACGCCGGCAGCCTATCGAGACCCCAGGACCTTATCGCGCTCAACCGGGCGCGCGGAGCCGGCGAAAAGGTGGACCCAGCCGCCTATGCCCGTTGCCTTTCCGGCGCGGTTGAGGCCGTGGTCAGGAAGCAGAAAGAACTCGGCGTGGACATCGCGAATGACGGCGAGTTCGGCAAGCCGATGGCTGGAAACTACGATTACGGGGTTTGGTGGAATTATGCCTTCGCGCGAATGGAAGGCTTCGTTCCGGCCGATTCCGTGCCGGAGTCCCAGCACAAGAAATCAAGCGTCGCCGATATCGCTTTAACGACCATCGGCAACCGCCGCGACTGGCAGAAGTTCAGCGAGTTCTATCAAGACCCGGAGTCGAGCGGCACTCTGCTCGGCAGCGCCGCGCGAAGGGCAACGCGCAGACCCGTTTGCACGTCGGCCATCCGGTATGTCGGGCAGGCCACCATCGAGGCCGATATCGCAAACCTGAAGCGCGCGATGGAAGCGGCTGGGGTCGAAGAAGGCTTCATGACCTCGGTCGGACCCGGGAGCTTCGCGCGAGGCGAGGACCTTTATTACAAATCCGAGGAGGAGTTCGTCTTCGCGTCGGCGGACGCGATGCGGGAAGAGTACAAGGCGATCGTCGATGCCGGTCTGGTGCTTCAAATCGATGATCCGAGCCTGCCCGACAACTGGGATATGATCAGCCCCGAGCCCCGGCTCGAAGAATTCAAGCAATTCGAGCGCGTTCGCATCGAAGCCCTCAATCACGCGCTGCGAGGCCTGCCAACGGACCGCATTCGCTATCACATCTGTTGGGGCAGCTGGCACGGGCCGCACTCGACCGATATCCCGCTCGAGGACATCGTCGACCTCGTTTTGGCGGTGAATGCCGGCGCCTATTCGCTCGAAGCTGGCAATGTGCGGCACGAGCACGAATGGCGTGTCTGGCAGGAGACGAAACTGCCCGACGGAAAACTGCTCATCCCGGGCGTCGTCAGCCATGCGACCAACATCATCGAGCACCCGCAAGTCGTGTCAGATCGAATCGTTCGCTACGCACGCGTTGTCGGACGCGAGAACGTGATTGCCGGGACAGATTGCGGATTTGGCGGACGCATTCACGCCCAATTGGCCTGGGCAAAGCTTCAAGCCCTTGCCGAAGGCGCGCGGCTGGCGTCAAAAGAGCTTTGGTGACGGTCTCTGGTTCCGAATGGACCCAAAAGCCCGCGGATCGCGGGGTCTTCGCCGAAGCAGGGGCGTCCCACATCGGCTAAAGCCTACCGGAGCAGGGTCGGCAATTCCGCGGATCAGTCCGCGTATTTCGCTTCACCGAGTTCGCGGAACCAAATTCTGACGTCCTCCGTCCCAGCGAGCTTGCTGAAAATGTCCTCGGGCGCGTTGCCGTCGCGCAGCTTGGTGAGGATCGTCGTCATACCCCAGGCCGCAGCGATGATGCCGAGCGTTGGATATATTGCAATGCGCATGCCGGCCGCGGAGGCCACCTTTGGGTCAGCGGCAATGCCGATAAACGGTATCCCGCGAGCCTGCGCTCGAACCTGGCGGATGAGGTCGGCGCTGAAGCCCGATGACCAGAGCGCATCGACACCTGTTTCGGCATAGGTGACGAGCCGCTCAATGAGTGCTGCTTCCGAGCTGCGGTCTTCGGAACGCGCGATGATTGCCAGGTTCGGATCGCGGCGTTCATCGAGTGCGGCCTTGAGCTTGCCGACCATCTCGCCAGGCGAAATGGTCGGTGAACCCGCACTGCGGTAGCGGCGGGGTGTAAATTGGTCTTCGAAATGGATCGCGCTTGCGCCCGCGCCTTCGAAAAGTCGCATCGTTCGCCGCACGTTGCGGACGCCGCCAAAGCCGGTTTCGCCATCAACGATGAGCGGTAGCGAAACTGCATTAACGATCGACGATATGCGACTCTCGAATTCGGTGACGCTGGCGAGACCGGCGTCCGGCAAGCAAAGGCTTTTGTGCAGCGCATGGCCAGAAAGGTGGATCGCTTCGAACCCCAAATGTTCGATGATGGCCGCGCCGAACGCATCGGCGCAGCTCGGCGCCAAATGAATACCGTCTTGCGCGAGAAAGTCTCTGATCTTCAGGCGTTGCTCATGCATGTCCGCGCCCGTGCCCGCCGATTATCGGCGCGTTATGGCCTGCCCGATCGCGGCGGTAGAGACAGGTGGCGCGAAGCAGAGGCTCATCACTCATGGCAAAGAGGATGGCGTCCTTGCTTGCGAGATGCTCGGTCCATGTCCAGCCTGGCACAACGAAAGTATCGCCGGCCTGCCATTCTAAAGCCTTCGCCTCGGCCACGGTCCGACCGGTTCCTTGCACGACGTGATAGATTCGGGTGCTGGTCTCGCGCTGGCGCAAGGTCGATCGACCGGCTGGCAGTCGATAAAGCCGGCAGGCGATCGTCGGCAATGTCGAGCCGCCGCTGACGGGATCCACGTAATCGAGCGCGAAGCCCTCGTACGGATCCCAATCCGCGGCTTCCATGGCGGCGATCGTATCCTGCACGTCGCGCCATTTATAGATATAGGGATAACCTTCCGCGCGCCGGTCGACCCCGCGCGGCCTCAACGCCCCCGTACGTCGCCGCATGAACTGTTGGTCGTGCAGGATCGGCTGCGTTGGCGCCGAGAAGCGCTCGAAAAATGCCGCGTTCAGAGCAAGCGTGAGCGGCGCGTCGTGGCCGTCAATCCAAATCATCGCTTCGTTGCCGTCGTTGCCGTGATCGTGCCAGGTGTTTTGCGGCGTAAGCACGAGGTCGCCCGGCTCCATCATGAACTTTTCGCCTTCGACGGTCGTGTACCCGCCGCGGCCTTCGACGACGAATCGAAGCGCTGCCAAACTATGGCGGTGCGCCTCAGCCGTTTCACCGGGCTTCACCAGCTGAAAGGAGGCGTGGATCGTCCTGGAGGCCCATTTCTGGTCGAGACCGGGCATGCAGAGTCTGACGGTTCGCCGGCCTGCGCCGCCGTCAAGTGCGTGGATCTCGCCCGCACGGAGCAAGAGGCGACGGATATCCGTCCAACGCCAGAGATGAGCGGGGCCAAGAGGGTGTGGCTCATCGGCCAGGACGGCTCCGGAGAGACGCCAGTGGCCCTCAAGATCGAGCGACGCAAGCTCGTCGTTCAGAGCAGCAAGCGCGGTATCTTCAGACGCACCGGCAGTCGAGGGCATGCAGGCCTCCAGCATGGCGAGGCCAAATTTTACCTCCTTTACCGCCGATAGCGCCAATTCTTCTCTGAGGGTGCCGAGGCGGCGATTACGCGAGAATTGACCGGCCCGGCGACGCTCTCCATACTCTTGGCACAAGACCGGTCGAACGGTCATCGTCGGGGAGCGAAACGCCAATGAGCACGAGCGAGCTTGTGGTCGGCCGCGCCGAGCGGCTGCCGCTTACGGCGCTGCATCGCCGGGTCATGATCATCTTGGGATTCGGCACGTTCTTCGATGCGTTCGACACATTGGCGATCGCGAGCGCGCTCACGGTCATCTTCTCGTCATTGCACATCGACTTCGTCGCGACGGGCGCGCTGATCGGGGCGGGCTATGTCGGACAGCTCATTGGCGCCTTGCTGTTCGGGATTCTCAGTGAAGTGTGGGGGCGCAAGAAAAGCTTCATGGTCGCACTGTCGATCATGGGAGTGTTCTCGATCGCCGCGGCATTGGCGTGGAACTTCCAGAGCCTTGCTCTATCGCGAGCGCTGCTCGGAATCGGACTCGGGGGCGAGGCGCCGATCGCCGGCACGATGATCGCCGAGCTGCTGCAGCGCCACCGTCGCGGACGCTACTTTTTGCTCTATCAGACCTTGTATCCATGGGGCATCCTGCTGACGCCGCTGGCCAGCTTCATCCTTATCAGCCTGCTTGGACCCGAGGCAGGATGGCGGACGTTGTTCGCTGTCGGCGCGGCACCGCTGCTGCTCGTCATCGTCGCGGTCTGGTGGTTGCCGGAATCTGTCCGCTGGCTCGTCGATAAAGGGCGTTTGCGCCAAGCGGAGACGATCGTGGCCCGCTTCGAAGCCGATGCCACCGCGGCGGGGCTTGCCCTCGAGGCGCCGCGCATGACCGCGCCACCCGATGTAAAGGCGACGAGGTTTGCGGAGCTGTTTCATCCTGCCTATCGGCGTCGCACGGCGCTCAGCTGGCTGCACTGGTTCCTCTGCTACTATGTCGTCGTGGGGCTGGTTACCTGGCTCCCCGGTCTTTTCGTGCGCGTCGGGCACCTTTCCGTGACTCAGGGACTGCTCGCGACAGTCGGCGTCAATCTGATCGGAGTGGCGATGGGATATGTATCGGCCTCGCTCATCGACCGGCTGGGGCGCAAGCCCCTCTTCTCGATAAGCTTTGCGGGTCTGGGGGTCGGCGCGTTGCTCGGGCTCGCCGGGATCGCTTGGGGCCACGGGGAAAGTTGGGTGTCGCTCTTTACGGCGGCCTGCGTCATGACCGTTTTCCTCAACCCCAACGCTCTCGGGTGCTATCTTTACACGGCCGAACTCTATCCGACGCGGATGCGAGGCTGGGGGTCGTCCGCCGGGAGAGCCGTGTCGCTGGTCGCCAGCATTATCGCGCCGATTTCCGTCGGCGCGATTCTCGGTGGTCGATTCGGCGCGGCCGGGATGTTTGCGTTGTTCGCCGGCGCCTCGCTGTTGGGCTTGCTTGCGATCTTGGCCCTCGGTATCGAGACGAAGAACAAGCTCCTCGAAGAGCTCTCGCCTTAGCGTCGTCCGACGGAGAGGACCAGATGACTGGGCGCAGCACACGGATGCAAAACGCGAACCGGTTCAAACTCGGTCTCTTCGGCATGAACTGCTCCGGTTCGTTCGCGACGACGGCACCGGAGCGCTGGGATGCGGGTTGGGACAAGAATCTCCAAGCGGCTCGCCTCGCGGACGAAGCCGGCATCGAGTTTCTGTTGCCGATTGCGCGATGGCAAGGTTATGGCGGCATCACCGATCGCCAGGGCACGAGTTTTGAGACGCTGACTTGGGCGACAGGGCTGCTCGGAGCGACGCGCGACATCGTCGCCTTCGCGACCGTGCACGTTCCGCTGGTGAATCCGGTGTTCGCGGCGAAGGCGGCCGTCAGCGCCGATCACATCGGACGCGGGCGCTTTGGCCTCAATATCGTCTCAGGCTGGAATCTCGGCGAGTTCAAGATGTTCGGCGTGGAGCTCCGCGACCATGACGAACGATATGCCTATTCCGAGGAGTGGCTTGGTATCGTCAAACGGATCTGGTCGGAGCCCGAGCCGTTTGACCACGCCGGGACATATTTCAAGCTGCAAGGTGTGGTCGGCAAGCCCAAGCCTTGGAATGGCGGTCGCCCCCTTTTGATGAGCGCTGGTTCCTCCCCCGCCGGTCGGGCTTTCGCAGCGCGCCACGCCGATTGCCTCTTCATGGTGATCGTCGATGAGGCGACGCTCGCGAGCGAAGTGGCGGCGATGCGCGAGATCACCGATCGCCGCTCCATCGGCATCTACGCCAGCGGCCACCTCCTGTGCCGGCGCACACCGCAGGAGACACGCGACTACTACCATTACATCGTCCATGAAAAGGGCGATTGGGAAGCCGCAGAGCAGGCGATCGCCAAACGAACCGCCGGCGGATCGCGCTCGATCCCGCCGGAGCGGATGCAGCAGATGAAAGAACGGTTCATCAGCGGCGGAGGCACCTTTCCGGTCATTGGCAGCTACGACGAGGTTGCGGCGACGTTCAAGCGGATTGCCGACGCGGGAATCGGCGGGATGGCGGTCGCGCTCGTGAATTATGTCCAGGAAATGCAAGTCCTGCGCGACGAGGTTCTGCCGCGATTGGCGCAGCTGGGCCTGCGGACGAACATCCACTGATGCACCGCTAAATCGGCTTGAAACACGAGGAGGACGACCTGATGGCAAACCTTAAAATCACGTTGGCCTGCTGGAATTACGACCGGACGCGGGGGCTCATGGATGGCAGCATCCGTCCGGAAGGCGTCGACCTCACCTACAAGATGGCGTTCGTCGCCGAGATTTTCGAGCGCATGGTCCGGAACCGCGAGTTCGAAGTCTCCGAACTTGGATTGACTTTTTACCTGCGCTCGCTCGAACTCGAGAATCCTCCCTTCATCGCCATTCCTGTATTTCCGCTCCGGTTCTTCCGCCATGCCGCGGTTTTCGTGAACACGGCAAGCGGGATCGCCTCGCCGAAGGACCTTGTCGGAAAGAAGGTCGGCGAGTTGCTGTGTTACGGCCATGATTCCGGAGTCTGGTCGAAAGGAATCTTCAAAGACGATTATGGCGTACCCACCGACAGCTATACCTATTATGTCGGCAACATCGACGAACATCCGCTGCCGAAATGGGATTGGCTGCCGTTCGCGGCGCCGCCAACCGTGCGCCTCAACCAGCTTCGCCCCGACCAGAATCTCAACGCGATGCTCGAATCGGGCGAAATCGATGCCCTTTACTCGGCGATCGTTCCGCCTGCGCTGCTCAAGGGATCGCCCAAGGTCAAGCGGCTTTTCGACAACTACAAGGACGTCGAGCGCGACTATTTTCGCCGTACCTCCATCTTCCCGATCATGCACACCGTCGTCATCCGCAGGGACGTCTATGAAAAGAATCCTTGGCTTGCGCAGTCGATGTGCAAAGCGTTCCAGGACGCCAAGGATCAGGCCTTCAAACAGTACAGGGCCGGGGACGCCTTCAACAGCGCCGGGATGCTGGTGCCGTGGTTCACGGCTCTCCGCGAGGAGAATCACAAATTGATGGGTGAGAATTATTGGCCGTACGGCCTGGAGCCGAACCGCAAGGTGCTGGAGACCTTCCTGCGGTACCACTACGAGCAGGGCATCCTAAAGCGGCGATGGAAGCCCGAGGAGCTCTTTGCGCCGGAAACATTGGCGTAAGGGCTCGATCTCAGGCGCGAGTCGTGGTCGCGTTCCGCTCCAATCGCGGACTCGCCATCCGGCAACGGCGAATAAAGAACCTTTAGATCCCTAGCTTTTGACGGATTGCGGGATAGCGCAATGTTGAGAGTTTCGACTAAAGGTGACGATCAGCATGTCGCGATATCCGAAATCCCGTTCATCTACAGCGGCGACAGGCGTCACCTCATGATACACCCTCTGGTCATTCACGATGGCAGCCTCGAATGGAGCAGCAAGCGTAAAGCTTGCGAGGGCCCGCTTCCTCAGATCACAGATTGTCGTCTTGCCAAATCGAACCCTCTCGCGCGCAATGAGGAGCATCAACGCCCAGTCAACACCGTCGCGATGCATGCCCTCGGGTGTCGGATGCCCTTCCTCCCGAGGGCCGGCTACGATCCGAATTTGGTGAACCTCGACATGCCACTCGTAAGGCCGAGCAGCAACCGGGGTCAGAGCATCAAATAGGCTATAACTCGTTCGGAGAACCGCTCGCAATGCAGGATGCAACGTCATTGCGTCGGCGATCGGTTCGAACCAACGCTCGATGCCGCCGTTTAAGGGATTATAGGCTCGACTTTGATAGTGCGGCCCGTGTGGCTTTCGCACGATTGCATGACGAGAGATTCCGAATTCCGCATAGCGACGCCGGCGATATCTTCCGCCATCTCCCATGTAAGAATCGACCGGGAGTTCGTCCCAACTGCGGGAGAATCCGCTCCAATCTTTCAGACCTCCGTCGCCTAGCAGTGGACGCGTCTCCGCCGCGGGAACGACGGCATATCCCTTTCGTGCGACCGACGCGATAATTTGTGAAGGGAGCGCCCAAACAGGGTTCTTGCTCCAATGCCATTGCAGAAAGCGGGAATCGATGCCCCCAAGTTGGTCGAGAGGCGTCCCATCACCCAATCTGATTCCCATTTCTGCGGTCACTTTCCCGCCCCCTTGCATGGCGCGGCCTGACCGCTCAACTGCGCCCCCAGCGGGATCTTATGACGCCCGCGTGTCTCGTATTCGCGTTGCGCTTGTCTACCGCCGAAGACGATATAAGGGATATTCGCCCGCGTGATCCCGATGTCGGCCAAGGCGCTGTCGTCGAGCGCCATCAGCTCTCGATAGGCTCTTTGCTGTTGGCGTTGAGCCTCAACCCATTTCCACGGATGAACGATGTTAAGAAGACAGGAGAGCATGGGAATCGCCACTTGCAATATAACATACACTTAAGATATATGTTTTGTGGCAAACTCTTGCACCTCTAAAAATGCAATCCAGCACCACACGAGCCGCATGATTGGAGGGCAAAGCGTTAGAGCGCGGTCCGATCAGATTGAATCGCTCTTTTCTCGTCACCCCCGCGCAAGCGGGGGTCCAGAGCTACAGTCTCCCTGGATGCCCGCTCCTGAGCGTGTCGAAGGGCGCGGGCATGACGCTGAAGGGATCGGCCGCTCCAACATGATTGGATACCGCTCTAGCCGGCGCCGCTACACAAAAATCTTATCGAGGAAGGCGTTTCCTCCCCATATTCCAAGATAGAGAGTGGTCGCGCGCGCTTGGCATCGTGCGGTGCGGCGGATCCGCCGGTTCCCTTCAGCACAAGGAGTACGCCCATGGTGGAATCGAACGTCGTCATCTCCAACCCGGTGCGCACGCCGATCGGGACCTTCGGTGGCACGCTTAAGCAGACGCCCGCGACCGAGCTGGGCGCTGCGGCGGTGCGCGCGACTTTGGCGCGGGCGAAGCTCGATCCTGCCAAGATCGGCACCGTTGTGCTGGGGAATGTGGTTCAGGCCGGCAACAAGATGAACCCGGCGCGCCAGGCCGCGATCCATGGCGGGCTGCCGGTCGAGGTGCCGGCGATGACCGTCAATCGGGTGTGCGGGTCGGGCGCGCAGGCGATCGCGAGCGCGGCGCAAGAGGTGATGCTGGGCTTCGTCGACAGCGCGATCGCCGGCGGGATGGAGAACATGGATCTCGCGCCCTACCTCATGGGCGGCGGGCGCTGGGGCTATCGCCTCGGCAATGCCGAGATCTATGACAGTGTGCTGCGCGACGGGCTGAATGACGCGTTCTCCGACGAGCATTCCGGCTGGCACACCGAGGATCTGGTGAAGGCGTTCCAGATCACGCGCGAGGATCAGGATCGCTGGGCGTTGCGCTCACAGCAGCGCTTCTCGGCGGCGCAAGCGGCGGGCAAGTTCGAGGCCGAGATCGTGCCGGTCGAGGTGATGGAGCGCGGCAAGCCGGTGCGCTTCGCCAAGGACGAGCACAACCGCCCGAATACGACGCTCGAGATCTTGGCAAAGTTAAAGCCCGCCTTCCGCAGGGACGGCACGATCACCGCCGGCAACGCTCCTGGCCTCAACAGCGCGGGCGCGGCGATGGTGGTCTCGAGCGATGCCTGGGCCGAGAAGAACGGGCTCAAGCCCATGGCGCGGCTCGTCGCCTATGGCGTCGCCGCGGTTGAGCCGGGCATGTTCGGCCTGGGGCCGGTGCCAGCGGTAAAGCGGGCTTTGGAGCGCGCGGGCTGGAAGCTCGGCGATATTGAACGCATCGAGATCAACGAGGCTTTCGCGGCGATAGCGATCGCGGTGCGGCGCGAGCTTGGCCTTCCCGAGGAGATCGTCAATGTCGAGGGCGGGGCAGTGGCGCATGGCCATCCGATCGGGGCGACCGGCGCGGTGCTGACCACGCGGCTCTTGCATTCGATGTCACGCGATGGGTTGAAGCGCGGCGTGGTCACGCTCTGCATCGGTGGCGGACAGGGGATCGCCTTGGCGCTCGAGCTTTTATGATCGGTGCGGGCCGCTCGCGGCTAATCTCCTGCGAAGCCTAAGGCTCAGGTTAGACGTTGACGCCCGATTGTCACACTCATTGCATAGCCCCAGCGATGCCCTTATCGACGCGGATAAAGCTCCAAGGGCCATTCGATCTCGGTTTGTCACTAAAGGCCGCGGCGCGCTTTCTTCCCGTACGATCGTCGGCTCCTCAGTGTCTCCGAATCCCGGCAGAGATCGGCGGCCGGCTCACGGTTATCGAGGTCCGACAATCCAGCCAGAAACCATTGGCTGTGGAAGCTTGGTCGACGATCGCCGTTGGACGGCGGGAGTTCACAAAAAGCGTTCAGTGGCTCATCTCGGCCGATCTCGATTTACGTCCATTCTACCGGGTCGCCAAGCGGCATGCTCTCATGCGTTCGATCATAAAGGCATTTGCGGGCCTCAAGCCGCTGCGGCCCTCTTCGCTCTTCGAACTGGCGGTCGTGGCGATAACGGAGCAGCAATTGTCGCTCGCAGCGGCGTTTCATATCCGAAGCCGCCTCATTGAGCGGTTTGGGGCAGAAATCGCGGGTCTTCGCGCATTTCCAGCGCCCAGAACTTTGGCAGTGGCTGCGCTTTCCGAGCTGAGAACCTGCGGTCTCTCGTTGCGCAAAGCCGAGTATATGAAGGAATTTGCCGCAAACGTCGCGAACGGCGCCTTGGATCTCGCCGCATTGGAGCACATGACCGCGGAAGAGGCGCATGCAAAGTTGATCGCACAACGCGGCTTTGGCGAATGGTCGACTCAATACATGCTCTTGCGCGGCTTGGGACATGCCAATTGCCTTCCGGCCAGTGATAGCGGCCTGCGGCGGACAGTCGGAAAATTCCTTGCACGTGGTCAGCGCCTCGGTGCCAAGCGCCTTGAGGAGGTGCTCGAGCCCTTCGCGCCTTTCAGGGGGCTCGCTGCCTTCTATCTGTCAGTGGCGGCTCGAATGCCGGAGAATCTGCATAACATCGCATGAATTGGCGCAATAGGAGGCCGGATCATGGAGCTGGATATCACGGATTTCTGCCGAACCCTCGTCGAAGAAGCCGCCGACGCCATCATCTACGCCGACGCGGACGGTTTGATCCGCTTCTGGAATAAAGGTGCGGTGCGAATATTCGGCTTCTCGACAGCCGAAGCCCTTGGACAGTCGCTTGATATCATCATTCCCGAAAACCTCCGGAAACGCCACTGGGACGGCTA
>DATEKH010000131.1:0-20076 GCA_035277525.1 Allostellaceae bacterium | reverse complement strand
GGTATGGCCGAAGCCGCGCTGCGCCATGACGGTGAACAAGGGAACCGGCTTGAATGTCGCCAACAAGCGCAAGCCCTGGCCGGGGACGAGCGCCTCCACGGCCTGCATGATTTCAGAGAAGGGCTCGCCTCCGGCCTTGAGTATGTCGCGAACATCGAGCGTCGAGAGATCGGATGTGGTCATGGCTTGAGCTCCGATAATGGTTTCACGTGGCGAAGGGCGGCCGCGCGGCAACGGGCAGTCGCGTCGGCGCGGCCGGCGATGGGCGCGGCATGCCGTGACGGACGAGCCAGAGCGCGCGGAGGATCATGAAGGTCGCGACGAGATGTCCGACCACGGCCGCGCGCCAGAGCATCGGCCATCCGAGCGCGATGAAGAGCGTGCCGGCCGCGACGGCAATGAAGTAGAGGACGAACCAGGGCCGATCGCGGCGCTCGTCGACGAGGTCCTGAACCCTCGGCACGGCCTGCTTGCCGAGCATGCTGCCATAGCGCTCAAGCCAGGTGAGAAACGGCACGACCTTGTAGAGCTGGCTCAGGCCAAGGCCGGAGAGCCAGCCGAAAAGGAAGAGATAGCCCAGGGCGCCGATGGCGGTCTCGGTGATGCCATGGAAGCAGAGATAGGCGGCAAGCAGCATCGCGAAGGCGAGAGCGGCCGAGGCCGGAAGCGCCATGCCGGTATTGAGCTCGAGCTTGCGCCGCCTGCGCGCGCGATAGAGCCGCGCCATATCGACGAGATAGAGCGCGATGCCGAAACCGGTCGCGGCGCCGGCCAGGATGAGAGCGGCATCTGGAATTGGCGCGCCGAACGTGCCCACGAGATCGAGAAGCCAGGTCGCCGCCAGGCCGCCGACGCAGAGGATCAGAACCGCGCTGCCAAGCGGGCCCCGTTCCTCGGGCGCGAGCGTGAACATGCTGAGCAAGCGATAGCTGACACCGATCGCCGTGAGCGCGAACCAGCCGATGAGGCCGGCGAGAAGGTGCAGCCTCAAGCCATCCGTGACGTCGCCCGGCCACGAAACGAGCTCCGGCGCAAAGAAGGCGCAGCCGAGGACGATGCCCATGCCGAGCGCGAGGAAGAGAAAGACGAGGCCCGCCGCGACGAAGCGTGCGGAAAAGGGAAGCGGCCGGGCCTGCCACAAGGTCCGCGACAGGGACGCGGCGGCGATCGCCGCGCCGATCAGCACGAGAACGCCGCCCAGCGGCAACGCGACGAGGACCGGCGGCGGCAAATCCCCATCGAGGGTCAGGAAGCCGGCCTCCATTCCGCCAAGCCCCAGAACGACCGCGATCAAGGAGACGAGCGCCGAGAGGCCTGCGACCTCGCCTTGCGCCGTGATCACGGGGATGAACTGATGCAGCGCCCCCAGCATCAGCACCGTCAGCCAGCCGATGGTGAGGAGATGAACGGTGGCAAGCGTCGTCGGCGCCGAAAGCGGCATCGCCGGGAAGGCGACGCCCGCGGCCATGGCGATCTGGGCAAGGAGGAAGAAGCTCAGCGCCACTCCAAAATGGAGCATCGTCCAACGTGAGATCGCCGAGCCGAACATCCGCAGCCTCTCCCGTTTTCGAGGTCAGCATCAATAGATATATATTGTTTATATCTTATAAGGCTGCGTCACGTCGTCACGGGCTGCGTCGCGCCCGGTTGCAGTTCGCCATTGTCCGGCAGCCCGACGCGGCCGGAAACGCCCACCGCTCCTTTGCCGATGAAGTTCGAGGCGTAGCTGCGAAAGGCGAGCTTCGGCCGATGCGGCTCGACCACGCGCGCGGCAATGGCGTTGCGGCTTGCATAGGCGATGGCGGCCTCGCGGGAGGGAAATTTGAGCCGGGTCTGCGCGAGCGTATCGGCCGAGCTGGACCAGCCCATAAGAGGGTCGGGGATACTGGGCGATTGCGGCTCGAATTCCAGAACCCAGAATTGCGGCGTGGCCTTGCCGCCCGAGCTCATCGCCGAGCGACATGGCTGGTAGATCAGAGCGCGCGGTGCCGACTCCGCCTGAGCCGGCGCGCCGATAAGAGTGGCGGCGCCGCCCGCCGCACTCTCGACGGGCACAAGGTTGCGGGCGAACGACGCATCCATCCTGCCTTCCGGCATTGACGTCCTCCACAAACATTCATATTTCTTATTTGTTATCCGGCCGCCGTCGAATCAAGCTATGGTCCGGTCGGGCGCCGCCGGACTCCGGGCAGGAGAGGCCTTCATGCTTGCTGCACTGGGCGCGATCGATTGGGGCATCGTCGCACGCGCGATTCACGTTGTCGCGGTCGTCGTCTGGATCGGCGGCGTCTGGCTCGTGACCATGGTGCTGCTGCCGGGAATGAAGGCCAAGCCGCCGGCGGATTGGGTCCGGGAATTCGACGCGATCGAGCATCGCTTCGCACCGCAAGCCCGGATTGCCGTCCTGCTCGTTCTGCTGAGCGGCCTCTACATGCTCTATCAATACGATCTGTGGGACCGCTTCGCCGAAATCCGGTATTGGTGGATGGATTTGATGGTCGGCGTGTGGCTGCTGTTCGCCCTCATGCTCTTCGTGATCGAGCCTTTCGTCTTCAAGAGCGTCGTTCACCGGCGCGCCGCGCGGGCGCCCGAAGCGACCTTGTCGCTGATGCTGTGGATGCACCGCGTCCTGCTGACGCTCTCTCTCATCGCCATCTTCGCGGCGGTGGGCGGCAGCCGCGGGCTCTTTTGATCGGGACCATGCCATGAAATTCGAACGCATCACGGAAGAGGCGATCGGCACGCTGGTGGAGCGCTTCTACGCCAAGATCCGTCGCGATGCCGTGCTCGCGCCGATTTTCGACAAGGCCCTGGACGGACGTTGGGATGAGCATATCGCCACGATGCGCAAATTCTGGTGCTCTGCTTTGCGCGTGAAACGCGACTATCGCGGCGACATGCTCGCGGCCCACCAAAAGCTCGGCAAGCTGCCGCGATCGCTTTTTCCGCGCTGGGTCGCGCTTTTCCGTGAAACGATCGATGAACATTTCGCGGAGCCCATGGCCGGAATCATCTATGACCGCGCGCTCAAGACCGCGCGCAATCTCGAAAGCGCGCTTTCCCATGGCAGCGTCAATTCCGCACCTCGGACGCAATCGGGCGGCCACGCTCGACCGAGCGGCGCGCCTGCGTCGATCGACCGCTCGCGTGCACCAGCCGAGCGCAGGCCTTTACGCGGCAATCTTGGACACGAAGGCCAGGATCGCGCAGAGAGCGATGCCGAATAGGACGAGCCGCAACGTTGCCTGTTGAAGATCGCGGCCAAGGAGCGCGCCCAGAATTCGGTCGCTATGCTCGCAAGATGCAAATTCTTCGTCGGTTGTCATAGGTGTCATATTGGAGGACGGCGCCGTCCCTTCTTTGCGCTATCGCAAATTCAACGCCGGTCGCCCGCGCGGGCGGCTGGTATGAGCTGAACGATGCGACCATATAACAGCCATGGACGACATCCGTGAAGTGGCAACGGCAGGTTCGATTGCGTCGCACGACGTGCTCGACGCGATGGTGGCGCTGCGCGAGCGGCGAGAGCCCTTTGCCGTCGCGACTGTCATCGAGACGCAAGGATCGGTTTCTGCAAAGACCGGCGCCAAGGCGGTTATTGGCCACGACGGCCGCGTGGCCGCCGGCTGGGTTGGCGGCGGATGCGCTGAAGGCGCGGTTTGCCACACGGCGCTCGACTGCCTCGAGACCTGCGAGACCGCGATCGTCGATCTCGACCTCAATGACGAGGTCCTCGGCACGGGCATGCCTTGCGGCGGAACGATGCGCGTCTTTGTCGAGCCATTCTCCCCCAAGCCGCGCCTCTGGATCCTGGGCCACGGCAAGGTCGCAGAGACCCTCTGCACGATCGGCGCGACGATCGGCTTCGAGGTGGTGATCGACGATCCCATGGCCGATCGCACGCATTATCCGCAGGCGGCGCAATTGATCGCAGAGGATTTCGATTACCGCCGTCTTGATCCGCAGGCCAAGGACTGTGTCGTCGTCGCAACGCAGCACAAGGGCGACCATGAATCGATGGCGCGGTGCCTGCGCTCGCCGGTCTCTTATATCGCGCTCATTGCCAGCCGAAAGCGCTCGAAGCTCGTGATCGACTATCTGCGAGAGCAAGGCTTCGGGGAAACGGAACTCGCGCGAGTGTACGCGCCTGCGGGGCTCGACCTTGGTGCGCGCACGCCTGAGGAAATTGCTCTTTCCGTGCTCAGCGAGGCGGTCATGCTCCGCCACAAGGCGAGCGGTGCGCCGAGGCGCGGACAGATCCTGCAATCGGACACTCAATCATGACGCCGATCGGGCCGTCCCTCACCATCGCCGAACTCCTCGACAGCGATCCCGCGGCCATGCGCCTTTTCATAGACCGACGAATGTCGTGCATCGGCTGTGCCATTGCCCCCTATCATACGATCGAGGAAGCATGCAGCGCGTACAATCTTCCGCTCGATAGCTTCGTGCGAGAGCTCGCGGCCATGGCCGACCGGTCGTAGCGCACGGCCGCTATTCCTCGTCGGCAACCCTCACCAGCGCGTGCGGATCGCGCACCACGAGGCGCTGACGGCCCCCGTTGACGATGCCCCGCCCCTCCCACGCGCTCAAAACCCGGCTCACGGTATAGAGATTGGCGCCGGACATGAGCGCGATATCGTGGCGCGTGATCGGGAATGAGACTTCGATTCCGCCTTCGACGCGCCGCCCGGCCTGGCGAACAAGGCGCAGAACCGCATGCGCGATCCGGCGCTCGACCCGCTCGGTCGCGGCCTCGCGCAGCCGCGTCTCCGCCTCTTCGAGGAACTTCGCCAGATTCCGGACGACGGCGAGGGCGAGCGGCGGATGCTTGGACATGAGCGTTTGGAATACCAGGCTTGGCCACGCCAGCACGATCGTGTCGGCCAGTGCCGTCGCCGTCGCGGCGTAAGCGCTCTCGCGAAAAAGGCCGACATGGCCTGCGAGATCGCCCGGGCCCATCAATCTGATCACGACACGCCCGCCCTCGGGCGTGACGTGCGTCGCCTTCAAGCGCCCCGTCAGCACCATGAACAGATCGTGCGGCCGTTCGCCTTGCACGAAAGCCGCATCGCCCTTGCGAAGACGGATGACGTGCGACGATCTTGCGACCTCGTCGCAGACAGCGCGATCGAATCCGGCAAAGACATCGAGATGGCAAATCGCCGAACCGTCGAGCCACCCGCCCGCGCCTTGGCGTAGCGGCACGATTTGCGAAGAAGGCGTCACCAGAACCCTCTTCATTTGTGCCTCGAGTTTTTCTCCAATCGACTCGACAGAGCCTCGCCCCAAGCATATCGGCAGAGAAATGCGAATAATGAAGGATCCGGTTGCTGCGTTGATATGCCGCGGGCGGAATTGCGAAAGCGAGCCGTCCCTCGACGCAACCGCCGTTTTCATTGCTTCAGCGCAATGCGGAAGCGCGCCCGCGTCTTACATGCATTTGCGTAGGTCGGAGCGCATGGAGGATGGCCGTCATGGATGCATTAGCGATCATTGCCGATCCCGCGGCGTATTGCGATGAGAGCCTCAAGCTGCGCCACAAGGTGCAGAAGCTTCACTGGATGGGTCTCGATCACGAGGCCGAGCAGATCGCGCGCGAGATCGAGGCGCTCGAGCGCAGGGGCCCGATGATCATCGTTCCCCTGGCGCTCGCTACCGACTAAGCGCGGCCGAGGTCAGCGCAGCCTCGCACGCGAGCAAAGGTCGGCAGCGACCGCAGAAAGCGGGAGCGGTTGATCTAAATCAACTCACCGGCGACCAAGCGGCTCAAGATTTTAGCGCTGATTTTGGACATTACGCCGATCGAGGAAAGCCCCATGGACCGTCAGACTTCTTCCGGCATGAACCGCCTTCGCGCGCTGTTGGAGTGGTGGGGACTCTCTGGCTATGACGATCGGGATAGCTTCACCACGCAGTTTATCCGGCTGCAGAATTTCGTGGCCGAGGCGCAGAAAGCTTACCTCGACGCGACGGGCCGCCACATGGATGCCATCTTCGCCTCGAACGACCGCCTTGCTCGAACAGCTTACGACCTATTGAGCGGCGGTAAGCAATTCGAACTTTCACAAGCTCAGGCGCAGATCGTCTCCGCGATCTTGGACTCTGCCGCCCAACATGCGCGGACCTGGGCAGAGTTCCATCGCCAAGTTCAGGAAATCTATTCCGCCACAGCACGCCCTCAAGCCGATAAAGCGGACGCCGCGTCCGGCCCCGCGACAATGCGGGTCAAGGACAAACAACGAGCGGACCAATCGGCAGCTGAAAAATTGGTCGATGCGGCTTAGACGGCCGAGCCTGTGCCGTCGACGCGTTGACGCAAACCAAGGAGTGAAGAATGGCCTTCAAGGAAATTCTCGTCCAACTCGACAATCATCGCAATTACGAGGCGCGTTTGCAGCTCGCGCTGTCGATCGCGCAACGGAGCGATGCTCACCTTGTCGCGCTGTACGGCTTGGAGCTCCCCCAAATTCCCAGCATGTCGCCGGGCTTTGCGGAAGTCCTCTATGTGGGGAATGCGGCAGCGCAGGCAACCTATGAAAGGGAGCGGGATGCCGCTTTTTCAGATGCCGAACAGTTGGAAGCGCGCTTTCACGCGCTCATCAAACGCGCGGGCGTACAGGGCTCGTGGGAGAGTTGCCCCGAAAAACCGAAAGACTTCATCAACCTGGTCACCAAGCGGGCGCGCTATACCGACCTCGCGATTGTCGGGCAAAATGATCCGGATCATCCTGGGGCGGCAGCCAATCTGCCTGAAACCGTCATGCTCGGTTGCGGGCGGCCGGTGTTGATCGTTCCCCACGACGCAAGAGCTCATATCGCGTGCGCGAACGTCCTTGTCGCCTGGAATGGGACACGGGAGGCCGCGCGTGCGGTGGGCGATGCAATGCCGATCCTCCGGTCAGCCACGGCCGTCACGCTGCTCACGGTCGGCGGGATAGAGGAGGCCGACGAGGACGACGCGCGTCCGGGGCGAACCCTGCTCGAACATCTGCGACAGCACGGGATTCGCGCGGAGGCCACTCACCTGACGTCCGGCGGCCTTGATACCAGCGAATTGATTCTATCGCGAGCGGCCGATATCGGCGGCGATTTGATCGTCATGGGCGGATATGGCCACTCGCGCACACGGGAGCTGGTGCTTGGCGGCGTTACGCGCTCAATCCTAAAGCACATGACCGTCCCGGTGTTGATGTCGCATTGAGACGATTGTCTCTTCGATGGCATCTCGATCGCTCGTTCCGGAGCGCGTTCTGGCCGCAGCGGAAACCCTTTATCCGGGGTATTTCGCGTTGGCGATGGCGACAGGAGCATTGTCGATCGCCTTTTATCTGCTCGACCATGCCGTCTTCTCTTATGCGCTCTTGGCGGTGAATGCGTGCGCCTATGGCACGCTGTCCGGACTGCTGCTGATTCGGTTGTTTTGCTTTCCCCGGCAGATCAAAGCGGATCTCCGCGACTACACCCGCGCTCCCGGCTTTTTTACCGTCGTCGCCGGAACTTGCGTATTCGGCACCGACATCGCGGTGACCACGGGGCGTTTCGGGCTTGCGCTGCTGTTCTGGGTTTTCGGCATCCTGTTGTGGGTCGTTGTGATGTATAGCTTCTTCGCCGCGGCCGTCGCGCGTTCCGACAAGCCCGATCTCGAAAGCGGGATCAATGGCGCGTGGCTGATCGCCGCGGTGGCGACGCAATCGGTCGCGGTGCTCGGCGCGACTTTGGCTCCAACCTTTGCCGTGCCGGCTGTTCCATTGTTCTTCTGCCTCACCATGTACCTGATCGGCTGCATGCTCTATCTCAGCATCATCACGCTGATCTTCTATCGCCTGACCTTCATCCGCCTTACCAGCGCGGAATTCACTCCGCCCTACTGGATCAACATGGGTGCCGTAGCGATTACGACGCTCGCTGGCGCAACCCTCATATCGCGCGCGGACTCATCCCCGCTTCTTCGCGGGATTCTGCCGTTCCTCGAAGGCTTTACGCTATTCTTTTGGGCCGCGGCGACTTGGTGGATTCCGTTGCTGCTGATTCTTATGGTCTGGCGGCACGGCCTCATGCGCTATCCCTTCCGCTACGAACCGCAATATTGGGCGATGGCCTTTCCATTGGCGATGTACACGACCGGAACCTGGCATCTTGCCGATGCACTCCAGCTGGACTTTCTCATGGTCATTCCCAGCGATTTCGTTTGGCTTGCAGCCCTCGTCTGGTTTGTGCTGTTCGGTGGAATGATCCATACCCTGGCGCTGGCTCGGAACGGCGCGCCCGCAATATCGCGAATTGCCTGACCGTCGAAATCGGGCCGATTGGCCCATTTCGGCTTAGGACACCCGCACCTCTCGATTGATCTGGATCAGCCCCCTCGCCCTCTTCCTGGGGTCAGCTGAATTGAATGATCAAGATCGACGGGTGCTCTCATGACGACCATGACGAAGCGCACAACCTCCGATGAGCCATCTCGGAGGCGGAGCGCGGTATCCACTCGTATCGAGGCGATCAAGAGGTTCGCGGCCGATTTCATGAGGCGCAGCGCTTTTCGAAGCGAGCTCGCCAAGCTCGATCGGCATGGGAAGCTCGATACCATCCTCGAGGATATCGGCATCACCCGAGCCGAACTCAACATCATGGCTCGCGCATATCCCGAAGCGGATCGCCTGCTTCCAACGATGGCCTATCGTCTCGGCATTGCTCTCGATGAGATCGATGCCCATTCCCTGCACGCCCTCAAACACACCTGCGTGCTGTGTCAGTCGCATCGCAAATGCCGGCGTTGGCTCGCAAGCGGCCGTCGGGAGGGAGCCGAGCGCTTTTGTCCCAATCACCCGTTGTTGGAAAGGCTTCGGGGTCACCAGGTCGGCTGAGATGGGTGCACGAAGCGCAACCCGCGGGAGAGCCGATCAGAACCGCTCCAACAGCAAGCCCTTGCCGTAGAATCGATCCTCGATCCCTTGCGCGCGCAAGGCATGCCAGATGGTTGCGACATTGATCGGGATGATCGGCTTGCCAAGCTGGTGTTCCAGGCTCGGGAAAATGTCGACCGCCGAAAGATTGGTGCCGGCTTGAACGATGGCATCGACATCGTCGGAGTCGAGCGCGTTGACGACGGTCTCGATCACCTCGGTCTGCGGCGTGTGGGCGATGGAGGTCGCCGTATCGCATTTGAGGCCCACGATTTTCGTGACGTCGTACCCCGATTCTTCGAGGAAACGGCGGACTTGGGCATCGCCAACCGGCTGGTAAGGCGTGAGCGCCGCGACACGCTTTGCGCCGAACTTGTCTAAGGCGGCGCGCAGCGCAGCCGCGCCCGTGGTGAGCCCCATTTCGGGACCGATATCGTCCCGCAGGCGCCGCTCGAATTCCGCGTTACCCTCGAGCCCGCCCCAAAATGTCTCGGCCGACATCCCCATCATGATGTAGCTCGGCTCGCAGGTCATGACGTCGCGCATGGCGTTGGGAATGGTCTTGCGGATCGCCGCGATGAACGCGAGGAACATGTCATCGCTCGAAAGGTCCGGCTGCTCGACAAAAAAGCGCGCGAAATGCCAGCTCACCCCCTCGGGAAGAATGCGCTGGCAGTCATATTCGACCGCGATATTGGTCGAGGGAATGATCACGCCGATCCGGCCGCGGGACCCGATCCATGGCGCCTGAGGCTTCAATCCCTTGGCGGGTGATGTCTTTATCGCACCTCTCGACACCGGCCTTCTCTCCTTTCGCTTTCGCGTGCCCAGCTAAATCGCGTTCGCCGATCATGGTGCATGAACGCTGTACGAGGCAAGGCGCGAACGGGCGCTTCGCACCCAAAGTCTCGAGATTGTCGCGATCTACTTTCCTTTTCGAGGCCATGGCGTCCTCGGCAAAGCAATAACTTCAAGCCGCCACTTGTACACCTTTCTTGGCAATCGAGCGCGAGCAGCGTGCCAAAACTCCGCCAGCGAATTGGTCGCTAACGGCATGCTGCTTCTATCGCTTTACGAGCCTTCACGATGCCCATAACCATCCGATTTTCTTGTCCCGGCGCAGGAAGGTCGTGAAAGCCCATACGGCCGTATAGTCGGGCTGCGTTTTCGGCGATTGCATCAAGGACGATAAAACGGCACCCTTCCTAAAGCCATAACGGACTGATATTTTTAAATGGATCGATCATACTTCCTGACGAATGCCGACTGAGAGACGCCGCGCTCCCGCCGCAAAACGGGGTCGCATTCGTGTCCTATTGGATCGTCTCAACCATCGTAATCCCGACTTTTCTGGTTCATTATCATTGCCTACGCCATTAATCGGGCTGTCACATGACACGCGAAGCTCGGACAATAGCGGCGGACCGACGCATGAAAGCGGATGTCGCCTATGGCAAGGCCGTCGAACGTGATAGAAACTCTCCCGATGGGTTGCGGCTCACGGCACAGGGATTGCGCGATAGAGCCCGAAACATGGCCGATGCAGGCGATCGGGCCACAATGTTGCGCCTGGCCACCGAATACGAACGACAAGCGGCCGAGTTGGAGCTGCAAAAAGCACGTGCCACCCGATAGCCCCGCGGATGTCGCCGAGTGGCTCCTCGCCGATTCAGCCTGCCACTCGGTCGTCGGGATGCCGCTTGCTCAGCGGCCAGTGCATTTTCCCATCGGGGCTGGCAAGGAAGCGAACCACGCACCCTCGCTTCTCGTAAGTCTCAGCAAGGCTTACGGCTTCGACGAGGCTCGACAAGCTCCGGGATTCGCCCTCGCGCCCGCGTTCCAAATCGAAGAAATGAACGACCCAATCCCGGCTCATCGCATGGATTCCATCATGGCGAGCATACCACAGCGCGCTTGGCTTAACTCTTGGCATTTCTGCCTTGGCCTCGAGATTGGTGCGAATTGTCACCCACAACACCTCAATTAATGTAGGCTGCGGGATCGGTCATGCCGTTCGCGGCATGATCCGGCTGAGAGACAAGAAAACTCGTCGCGTCGAACGAGTCGTGCGCTCCCCACAACAATAGAGAAAGAGAGGAGCATGCGCGATGTTTGAGAAATTCTTCTTCCTGGCCTGCTTTGTCGTTGCCGTGGTTGTCAGTTCGGCTGCTTTCGCCGACGGCGAAAGCACTGCCGTGCCGAGGCGCGACATGACCTGGTGGCAGTCGATGCAGTTGCTGGAGAAAAACGGCTACACGCATGCAATCATTATTCAATCGGCGAAAACGCCGGGCAGGTGGATCGGCTCAGCCAGCAAAGATGGCCGACGCGTCGATGTGTCGGTCGATCCCGAAGGAAAAGTGACCCAGCAATAAGCCGCCGATCACAAACCCTACCTATCGGTCGGTGGCGCAGCTCGAGGAGGATGTCGACTGCGGCACGCAGGAGCGTGTCGTTTAGCGGTCGAATCCAGATGCGGGCTCGTTTTCGACGGGTAACCCCAACGAGGAGCCGTGATGGCAGAAAAGATTTTCGATAACGCCTTCTTGAGCAAGCTTGCGCTTGTGACAAAAACGGTTGAGCAAGACGACGCTGAGGCGGAATCCAATAACCTGTTGGAGCCGGATGATTACGAAGCGATCTATACCGCTTACACGGAACGCGGGGGTGACGCGGCCAGTGCAAGGCTGCAGCTTGCGCGCATTCAAGAGCAGCGCGACCAGGCTTTCGGCCGCATTCTACAGTTCGTGTCGGATGAGTATGGCTTCGGTCGGATCGAAGATCTCGACGATCAGAAACTGGAAGCGGTCGCACGCGACGCTCTCGGGGCGGCGGTGCGGTGGATGGAAGAAGTTGAAACGCAAACCCGTCCAACCGTGCGAGTGACTGCGCTGCGGGCATTGCTGAAAAGGCATTATCGGCTTTGTGAGTCGATGCTTGATCTGCACGATGAAATACTTTGGCCGATCGCCAAGCGAATTTCTCCCGGGCCGAAAGAAGAAGGCCTCGAATGAGCGAGCGGGGTGAAGCTTTGGATAGGTGGCGGCCTGTTAACGGAGCATGAAATGGCTTTGACGTTTTCGCGGCAAATTCGCGGCTGGGATCTGAGACGGAACATCGTCAATTTTCTCGGTGAAGACGGCAATGAGGCGCAGCCTTGCGCGATCTCGATGGAAGCTCTTGTCGAGCATTTCGGCGCGGGAAAGGGCAGCAAGCAATCTTGCCTGGCCGCGTTCGATCGCTGGCGCAGCGCGATCCAACAAAAGGCGAGCGACAAATACGACACTCAGGAGCAAAAAGCCGTCATCCTGTTGCGAGCTTCGGACTTTCCCTAGCTCTCGAGATTGAGAAATGACTCCGAGCGGCTGAAGTCGCCGCCTCGAAGATGCCGACAAAAAGATCCATGGTGATCGCGCGAGGTACTCTTCTACGGTGAGGGTGGTGATGTCGCCTGTGCCGCGTCGATCAAGGTTGCTGGTGGTCGCGTGGCATGTCACCGCGTCGTCCGTCCGAAGGTAGCGCTCGCAGGAGGTTCGCGTGCTCTTCCTCGAAGGGGCATCCGATGCGAGGGCAGATTCATGACAAAGTGCGATATTCACAAGTTGCGCGCCGCCGAGCCGACGATGTCGCCATAGAGTAGGGAAGCGAAGGCCCCCGGGACTTTTCCCCCGGGCGATCGACCTTCCTAAAGCCGTATTCGACTGCTATCCTTCAACACATCGGCGATCCTTCCGGCGAATGCCGACTGAGAGACACAGCGCTCCCGCCGCTTCAACGGAGTTGCGCTCATGTCCGCTTGGTTCGTGCCGCCTGTTGTCATCCCCGTCGTGTTCATCGCGACGATTGTGGCGCTCGAAGTTTACAGGGCGCTGTCATGACGCCCCAAGACCTCGCGACAGAGGTCGAACGGCGCAGGGCGCTGGATGCGGCGTATCGCAGAGCGTCTGAACGGGTCAAAGATTCCTCCGATGGGCTGCGGCTCACGGCGCAGGGGTTGCGAGACAGAGCCCGAAGCATGTCCGATGCGGGAGATCGGGCCACGATGCTGCGCTTGGCCTGTGAGTATGAACGGCGAGCGACCGAGCTCGACTTGCGACGCGCGCGCGCCGCCAGATAGCCCTGCGGATGGGGTCGGAGGCATATTTCGATGGCGCGATGGTCTAAGCAGAAGGCCGAGTCCGACATCAAGCTCCCGCCGCTCACGACCGAGCGCAGCTCGGCGGGATCGGATTGGCACTCGATCAACAAGGCCGAAACCTCCGAGGCAAAAGCACAATGGACCGTGACCTGGGACACAGCTCGCCACGCGGACACGTTCAACACCTCCTGTCACAAGAGCGAGCAGGAAGCAATCTCGAGCGCCAGGCGCTTCCTGCGCCTGGGCTTCATCGTCTACTCGATCACGGATCCCGCTGGGGTTGAAAAGATGGATGAGCCGGCGATCAACGAGCAGCTCAGCACGCCCTCGCCATCCAAGACATCTCCACGATTTTGAGAGCGCGGAGAGGTCCTCGAAGGCGCGGAGAATTCCTCTAAGTTCTTGATTTATTTGGTAGCGGGGGAGGGACTTGAACCCCCGACCTTGGGATTATGATTCTCGGGGAACACCCTTAGCTGCGTTTTGCTCCGTTACGCTCCCCCGCCAGAAATCCCGAATTTATGGGCACTTCCTCGCATTTTTGTTGACGCCCGCCATCGCTGGTTTATGATTCCTTCTGCTTCCCCGTTGCTTCCCCGGCCAAGGGCACAGCGGGCGACGAGTCCAGTAGGGGGACCTTTCGATGAACCTCACGCAACGCACCGTCGATGCGCTTAAGCCCAGCGCCGCCGAGCAATTCATTTGGGACGATAATCTGCCCGGCTTCGGCATTCGGCTGAAGCCATCGGGTAAGGCGAGCTATCTGGTGCAGTACCGCATAGGGCGCCGCACGCGACGTACCGTCATCGGCTCAACCCGTACCTACAAGCTTGAAAAGGCGCGGGACAAGGGGCAACGGATGCTGGTTGCTGCGAGGGATGGCGTGGACCATTCAGCCATCAAGCGAGCGGGACGGCAGGCGGAGACGATCAAGGAGCTTGCAGAGCGCTACCTCACCGAATACGCGGCAGAGCGCAAGAAGGCATCGAGCGTCGCCACTGACCAGCGCAACATCCGTAACCACATCGTGCCATTGCTCGGCACGCTCCCGGTCCGCGATGCCACTCGCGCGGATATCGAGTCATTCATGCGCAAGGTCCGCGCCGGGGCGACGGCACGCGAGGAAAAGCTACCGCGCACGCTGCGCAGGGTGCGGGGCGGCCCTGGCAGTGCCAATCGCTGCTATGCCTTGCTCTCCAAAATGTTCAATCTGGCGGAACGCTGGGGGCTGCGCGCGGACGGCACGAACCCCTGCCGCCACGTCGAGAAAAACCGCGAGCGGCGCGTCGAGCGCTTCCTATCCGCTGAAGAGCTCGCGCGGCTGGGGGAAGTATTGAGCGAAGCCGAGAACGCGAAAATGGAGCTTCCCGGCACGGTCACCGCCATTCGGCTGCTGCTGTTTACCGGCGCCCGCCTGGGTGAAGTGCTCGGGCTTCGCTGGGAGCACGTGGACGCGCAACATGGGCTTCTCCGCCTTCCTGATTCCAAGACAGGGGCTAAGGTGATCTATCTCGGAGCACCCGCTCTGTCGCTCCTGACGGCTCTCCGAAGCGATGAGGATACAAACGCATGGGTTTGCCAAGGCGCCGCGTTGGATGGCGAAACCCGTCCGCTGGTGAATCTCGAAAAGCCCTGGCGCAGAATTCGCGCCCAAGCGACCGTTCTGCTTTGGGCGAAGCATCCCAGCAAAGCCGTGCGCGGCTTGGTCGAGCGGCTCACGAAACAGCTCGGCCGCGAGCCCACCGCGAAGGAATGCCTGCGGGCGGCAGCGGAAGCGAAATTGGAGTTGCCGAAAGGGCTGCTCGATGTCCGCTTGCACGATCTGCGGCACAGTTTTGCTAGCGTCGGGGCGGCGGGCGGATTGTCGCTGCCGATGATCGGCGCCTTGCTCGGCCACCGCCAAGCCGCAACCACCTTGCGCTATGCACATCTCTCTGCCGACCCAATGCGGGCGGCAGCGGACGCCATAGGCGAGCGGATCGCCGCCGCGATGCGCGGCACGTCCGCCGAAGTTGCCATGCTTCGCGAATACCGCGCATAGTTCGAGCTTGGCGCGGCTAGGTTTGGCCGCCGAAAAGCGGCGTCCCTACCCTCGCCCGCCGCGCCGGTCCTTGTGTAGGCGTGAGTAGGGATGCCCTTTGACTGAATCCGATGCTAATGCCGAGCTAAAGCGCGCCAAAGTTGCGTTTCTTGATGCTTGGCGCAGCCAGCGGATTCGCGACTGGGAAACCGGAGCGATGCTGCGGTTCAACCCTCACGAGTTCTGGCAGTCGGTGCTCGATGTCCTTTTGGCATTTCGCAAAACTGACCTCTCTGATTCAGTTACTCCATATCTCGTCGATGAGCTCGCACTGCTTCTCGAAGAACTGATTGCTGGCCGGGTTCCGGACAAAGTTCTGCCGCTTCTAACCTCCGGCAGCCCCTCGCTTCGGCCAGTAGAGCGTCGGGCACGCGTTATCGCCGCGGCTTACGTGCGGTTCGCGAAACAAGGGCTGATACGCGACAAGCGACCCATAACGACGATAAGGGAACTATTTCGAATCCATCCGAACACTGCATCGCTTTGGATGAAATCGCCCGAGCGGGGCGAGCCCTGGCTTCCATCCGAACGTTTACCTCTGAAAGTCCAAGCCGATTCGATTCGGTGGTCCCTGAATGCTGTTGCCGCGGAATATGCCCGCAAGGGACGCAGTCAAGCTGGCCGTTTCAACAATCGCCCCACGAAGCGCAATCGGCCTTTGCGCGGGTCACATTGAAACCCCGTAGTTCAGTGTGAATGCCGCGAAATTAAAATCGCGGTAGGTAGTAGTCATCGCAACCCGCCACGAAAGGGCGACCGATGACAACCGCAGACGCCGGACGCACCGCCGGAATCGTATTCGGTGCGAATCCTGACAACCGGCTCTTTGACGAGCATGAGGCAGCGGCCCGACTCGGGCTGACCGTCGCGACCTTGCGCCGCTGGCGCTGGGCTCGACGCGGCCCTGCGTGGGTCAAAGTCGGAGGCTCAGCCGTTCGATACAGCGCTGCCGATCTGGCTGTCTTCATCGAAGCGGGCCGCCAGCAACCGAACACCGATGCTGCATGAAACGAAAACCCCGACGCGTTGACGCGCGCCGGGGCAATTCGAGGTTTCGCAATCCCCTGGAAAAGGACTGTCTCAATGAAGGTAATGCAGCTTGCGTTCAATTTCGAGAAGAATCGCGACCCGGATCGGCGATACCGTCGATCATCCCTCGCCGCTCGCATTCTGGAACAGCGATATGGCCTGTCTCCCGGCGTTGCCCAGATTGTCTGCGGTGCGATGGGCTTTCCTGATGAGGAGGCGCGCTAATGCGATCCGCCCCCCTCATGGTCTCGGTCGAAATTCTCGACCACCCCAATGCCCCGACGACCGTAACTCTCATCGGGCGCGATGCCTGGGCTTTCCTCGAGCTGCGCCGCGCAGGCGAGGCCGGGTGCACGCCAATCGACCACCCGGGCCCGCGCTGGTCGGGTTACGTGCTGAAGCTGCGCCGGGCCGGTTTGCGCGTCGAGACGATCCACGAGTCGCACGGAGGAGCCTTCCCCGGTCGCCATGCGCGCTATGTGCTTCGCTCGTTGGTGCGGATCATCGAGCAGACCAGCCCGCAAACCAAGGCCGCATAGGCTATGGGAAAGCGATACAGGCGCAAGCGGAGCGACGGCGAGCAATACGTGCCCCTGGGCTATCCGATGCTCCACTCGCCCGCTTGGCGCTCTCTCAGCGGCCCAGCGGTCAAACTATGGCTGGAGCTTCGCACGCGCTTCCACGGTGGCAACAACGGGCGGCTGCATCTCAGCTTGGACGAGGCCGCGCGATTCCTTCAACTCGGCAAGGCGACGGTCGCTCGCGCGTTCAAGGAGTTGGAAGCGAAAGGCTTCGTCAAGCTGACTCGTCGCGGACATTGGTACGGGCGGCGGGCGAGCGAATGGGCTGTCACCGACAGAGGAGTGGACGGCGCTCTACCGACTTACGCTTGGAAGCAATGGAAGCCAGACGCAAAAACTTTGGCTTCCATGCGCAAGCGCGGCGCCTCAAAAACAAAAGTCGGTGCCGAGATGGACCCATGGGACATTGCGACGGGTCCGCCTCAACACCGAGCTTCGATGAATGGGACCGACTCAGCACCCGTCACGGCTCTTGGCGAGCAAGTGATGGGTTCTGAAACGGCCCGCTAATATTACCATGGGCTATGCCCCCAAAGCAGCGGAGCAGTGAATGGCGAAGCAGCATGAACCGACAGTTGTTCGGGTGACACCTCCCGAGTCTCTGAAGGGCGAGTTGAAGCGCCTTGGTGGCTCGAAGAGCGATGCATTCAACAATGTCGTTCTCAACCAAGCAATATCATCACTGTGGTTAGCGCACAGCGACGAAGAAACGCGGCAGAACCAATACACCGCGGCTCTCATGGCGATAGCAGGCTTCAAGCCGCAAGACGAGCTCGAAGGCATGCTGGCAGCGCAAGCGGTGGCGATCCACAACGCGGCTATGGAATGCTATCGGCGGGCGATGCTGTCAGAGCAAACCTTCGAGGGACGGCGCGAAAGTCTGAACCAAGGTGGCAAGCTGTCCCGCAGCTACGCCTTGCTCTTAGAGGCACTCGATAAGCACCGGGGCAAGGGACAGCAAACTGTCCGCGTAGAGCACGTCACCGTGCAGGCGGGCGGACAGGCCATCGTCGGTAACGTCGCCTCATCTGGGGGTGGGGGCACAGGGAAAAGCGAGGATCAACCCCATGCAAAGCAACTTACCCATGCACCAGACGAGACGTTGCCGAGCCAGATCGAAGCGCAGCGGGAAGCCGTGCCGAGCACCAGCGGTCAAAGGCTACCAAGTCTGCCGCATGCATGGCGCGCGCGGCGGCGCCCCGAAAGGCAATCGAAATGCCTTCAAGCACGGTCGGTACACGGCGGCCGCCATCGCGCGGAGGCGCGCGGCGTCTCTGCTCTTGCGCTCGGTGCGGAAAACGCTGGATGAATTGGGCCGATGAGGCTCCGCAAAGCCTGACTTACGTGCATTCCATTATTATACCAAGCCTCAGCGAGATGAGTTTGAATTGGGAAGAATATCTCAAAAGGACAGATACCATGAGATCGACTAAACGTGTTTGGCTGGTGCTCCTCGCGTTCGTCTGCGCAGCGCTAACGGGCCTCTCTCCTTCTGCTTTTGCGATGGACAGGAGCGGTCACTATTTCATCGGTGGAGGTGTCGGAGCGGTGTCGTGTGCGGACTTTCTCGATCTCATGGCGAGAGCACGAGTAGCAGGTGGCCTGACTCCGCTGCCGGAGCCGAACTCACCGCCGGCTATGTGAATTATGTGTTAGGGTTCCAGACAGCCTATAATTATCTAACGCCCGGCGTGCGCGATATTTTCGCAGCGTTCCATGATCCGGGAGACGAAGTGTTATATGGAGTTGAGTCGCAGCAATGTCGGGATAGACCAGATGAATTGTTCGGGCAGGCGCTCGCCAATTTCGCGGCGGGCTTGCGCAAGCGTTTGAAATGACGGAATCGCTCTCACTCGGGCGAAACGGGTCCCGGAAAAATGGGGGATGAGTCGTCGTGCCACCAAGACTTGGAATCGCTTCAGGGGCGATCCTTTTTGCAATCACTTATACAACAATGTGCTTTGGGGCCGAAAAGGAAATTCCCGAGAAGGTCTTTGGCATATCTCTTGGCCAGCCACTAACGGCCGCCCGTTGCCCAAAAGGAAAGGTCGGTATTGCGCTTCCGACGACGTTCTTGTGTCTGATGCCCGATCCGATAGCAGAACCTTGGGGCGCAAAATTAAACGCAGTCTGCTTTCCCGATAGCATGCGACCAGATTTCGTTGGTAGCTGCCTAGTTGCCCATGTAGTGGGCAATCGGGTTGAGAGCGTCGGCTTTGATATCCCTTCTATGCGAGATCAAGATCGAGCATTGACCGAACTGAGAAAAAAGTACGGGGAGCCAGTTCGTCTCAATCAATCGACCGTTCAAAGCAAGTTGGGTGCAAGATTCCTCGTTTACGAGGCGGAGTGGATTTTTCCGGAATTCAAGGTTGAATTCGATGGATCCCTGACTGCTGAAAACATCGTCTTAGGTTCCGATCGCACAACTGTGACAGTATTCACAGACCGGTATGAAAAACTTCGCGAGACATGGCTCGCGCACAAGAAGGCCGCAGAACCGAAATTTTGAAGAAGAATTGGATACTCAACTAGCCACTCGTTCGCGGCGACACTCGCAACCTCGGCAGTCAGTACGGCAAAAAATCCATACTTTCGCAGGTCTGGGCTTTGACGCACATCTGCGACTCGCACCTGTCGGCCATACACCGCATCTGCATGTTAGCCCTGTATTGCGCGGCAGCCTCGGATAGCGGTAATCCGTCTTTTTTGAGCGGGGGTAGCTCATCGAAGCATGGCTTTGCGCTCTTCGCGAAGCACGCCTGAACGCTCTGGCGTTGAAGCTCAGCGAAGCATTTTTGATAATCCTGCATGCCTTGAGCCTCAAGGCCGGAGTCAGCACCTCCTGTTGCACGTACATAGGGCATCACCCTCAGCACCTTGTCTATCGGCGCTGGGGCGCTTCGGAACTGTTGGCGTATGCATGCCACGACTGCTGCCGGGTCTCCATGGCATACGCTACTAAATTGTCTCTTAGCCTCGGCGTCTTGGGCGAAGAAATATCCCAAGCAATAGGAAGCTTTGACCGAGTTATCTGTCAGTGGCGGTTGCTGCCCCATTACGGTCATCGGCCAGCTCGCAACCGACAACATCAGTATCGCAGCTGCAAATACGCGGCGGACCATATTCGCAACGCGCCCCCTCGGTCTCGCGGCCCCCTTGACCGAACAAAACCTTAGCATGTTCCGGTGGGACGCCTGAAACGTTGCGTGTTGCTTCCCTTTGGCTTCCCCAAAGCCACGGTTGGCTCCCAACAAAGAGACGTGCCAGTATTTGCTATTGAACTTCAATGGCTTAATGGTAGCGGGGGAGGGACTTGAACCCCCGACCTTGGGATTATGATTC
>DATEKH010000130.1:0-3323 GCA_035277525.1 Allostellaceae bacterium | reverse complement strand
CCTTCCGGCACGAGCTTCAGCTCGTTCTGCACCTCGGCCTGGAAATAGCGATCGGCCGAGCCGCGCGCCATGGCGCCGACCGAGCCCATGCCGCGATAGGATTTATAGGTACGGCCCTGATAGAGGAACACCTCGCCCGGGCTTTCATCCGTGCCGGCGAAAAGCGAGCCGAGCATCGCGCAGTCGGCGCCGGCGGCGATCGCCTTCGCCAGATCGCCCGAGAATTTGATGCCGCCATCGGAGATCACCGGCACGTCGCGCTTGCGGCAAAGCTCGACCGTATCGAGGAGGGCCGTCAGCTGCGGCACGCCGACGCCGGCGACCATACGCGTGGTGCAGATCGAGCCCGGCCCGATCCCGACCTTCACCGCATCGGCGCCCGCATCGATCAGTGCCTCGGCGCCCTCGGATGTGGCGACATTGCCGGCGATCAGCTGCGTGTAGTTGGAGAGACGGCGGATGCGGTTGACCGTCTCGAGCACGCGCGAGGAATGGCCATGGGCGGTATCGACCACCAGCACATCGACCCCGGCATCGAAGAGGGCCTCGGCGCGCTTGATGCCGTCCTCGCCCGTACCGGTGGCGGCGGCGGCGCGCAGACGCCCGTGATCGTCCTTGCAGGCATTGGGGAAGCGCTGCGACTTCTCGATGTCCTTGACCGTGACGAGACCGACGCAGCGATAGGCCTCGTCGACCACGATCAGCTTCTCGATGCGATGCTGATGGAGGAGCCGCTTGGCGTCCTCGCGATCGACCGTCTCGCGCACCGTAACGAGCCGCTCCTTGGTCATCAGCTCGGCGATCGGCTGCTTCGGATTGCTGGCGAAGCGCACATCGCGGTTGGTGACGATGCCGACGAGCCTTTTGGAGCCGCGCTCCACCACCGGGATGCCGGAGATGCGGTGCTCGGCCATAAGCCTCAGCGCGTCGGCGAGGGTCTCATCGGGGTGGATGGTGACGGGGTTCACCACCATGCCCGCCTCGAATTTCTTGACCTTGCGCACCTCGTTCGCCTGCTCGGCGATGCCGAGATTGCGGTGGATGACGCCGATCCCGCCGGCCTCGGCCATGGCGATGGCAAGCGCGCTTTCCGTCACCGTGTCCATCGCCGCCGAGAGCAGCGGGATGCCGAGGCTGATCTCGCGCGTCAGCCGCGCGCGGGTGTCGGTTTCATTGGGGAGGACGTAGGACGCAGCCGGAACCAGCAAGACATCGTCGAAAGTAAGCGCCTGGCGAATGTCCATGCTGCCTCCCGTTAGGTTGGCGCTGCACTATACACCGCGCCAAAGCCAAGGGAAGGCCTCAGACCGCAGCCCTGCCTTGCGCGCGAAAGCCCTGCGCGACAACGTAAACCTCGGCCGATTCGGCGCGGCTGGCCGGCGGCTTGGCGTGGCGAACGCTCGCGAAATCGCGTTTCAGCGCCGCCAAAAGCTCGCCCTCGGCGCCGCCCTGGAACACTTTGGCGACGAACCATCCGCCCGGCGTCAGCACGGCGCGGGCGAAGTCGTAGGCGGCTTCGGCGAGCGCAACGATGCGCAGATGATCGGTCGCGGCGTGGCCGGTCGCGGGCTGCGCCATGTCGCTCAGCACCACATCCGCCGCCCCGCCCAGCGCCGCCTGGATCGCCGCAGGCGCGGCGGGATCGAGGAAGTCGCGCTCGAGAATCGCGACGCCCGGGATCGGCTCCATCGCCAGGATATCGAGCGCCACCACCTTGCCTTGACCCTTGGCCGCGCCGACGCGCTCGGCCGCGACCTGGCTCCAGCCCCCCGGCGCCGCACCGAGATCGACGATGCGCGCGCCGCGCTTTAGCAAACGAAACCGGTCATCGAGCTCGATCAGCTTGAAGGCGGCGCGCGAGCGATAACCCCGGCGCTTGGCCTCGGCGACATAAGGATCGTTGAGCTGGCGCTCGAGCCAGGCCGTCGAGGAGGGCCGCCGCTGCTTGGCCGTCTTCACGCGAACCGCCATGCCGCGCCGCCCGCCCGAAGGCGATTTGTGCGTCATGGCGCGCCGGCGCAGCGACCAATGAGGCCGGAGAGAATGCCCTCGCGGATGCCGCGATCGGCAACCCGCAAGCTTCCGACCGGCCAAAGCAGGCAGATTGCCTCGAGAATGGCGCAGCCGGCGAGAACGAGATCGGCGCGCTCGGGACCGATACAGGCACGGCGCACGCGCGCGTCATGATTCTCGCTCGCAAGGAGGCGCGAGGCGCGGCGCAGATCATTGAAGCTCACGCGAACCCCGTCGACGCGGCTGCGGATATAGCGGGGCAGGCCCAGATGCACCGCGGCGAGAGTCGTCACCGTGCCCGAGCTCCCGAGCATCTGCACCGCGCCTTCGGCGATCCGCCCGGCGATGTGGTGGCGCGCTTCGAGCGCGGCCAGCGCGGCGTGGATCTCTTCGACCATCGCCTCATAGGTGGCCGCCGGCACCTCGCGCCCGCCATAGCGGTCGCAGAGCGTGACCACGCCCTGCGGCAGCGAAAAGGAATCGAGGATTTGCGGCTCGCCGCTTTCCTCGCCGAGGCGTAGCCAGACGAGCTCGGTCGAGCCGCCGCCGATATCGAACACGATCGCGTAAGGCCGGGTGCCATCGAGCAGCGGCGCACAGCCCGCGACCACGAGCCGCGCCTCCTCCTCCGCCGAGATGATTTCGAGCACGATGCCCGTCTCGCGCGCGACGCGGCTCATGAATTCGCCGCAATTGGCGGCGCGGCGGCAGGCCTCGGTGGCGATGTAGCGCGCGCCGGCGACGCGATGCAGCGCCACCTTGCCGGCGCAGATCTTGAGCGCGTCGATGGTGCGGGCCATCGCCGGCTCGGCGAGGCGACCGCTCGCCGCGAGCCCCTCGCCCAGGCGGACGATGCGCGAGAACGCGTCGATCACGCGGAAGGACGCCTCGGCCTGCCGACCATTGCCGCGCGCGACCAGCAGCCGGCAATTGTTGGTGCCGAGGTCGAGCGCCGCATAGGTGTCGCCCCGCTCGAACCTGTCCGGGCGGCTCGCAGAGGCGTCGGCGGCGGACATGGTTCGAAGCTTCTCCAGGGAGGCGACGCGAGTAAGACGAGCGGCAATGCTAACGCAGGAGACGCCGCATGATAAGCGCCCTCGGATCGCGGTCTCGGGCGGAGAGCGGGCGCGTCGGCGACGCCGCGGACCGGCCCTCCCCTGTTCAGGCCGTATCGCTTGTGCTATTTAAGGAATTCCTTACGCGACCCGCTTAAAGAGACGTGCCCGCGCTCGCGTTGGGGGATCGTCTAACGGTAGGACAGCGGACTCTGACTCCGCCAGTCTAGGTTCGAATCCTAGTCCCCCAGCCAC
>DATEKH010000129.1:0-11859 GCA_035277525.1 Allostellaceae bacterium | reverse complement strand
TGGTCGGCCGAAGGCGTGGTGCCTTTGAGCTTCACCTTCGACACGCCCGGCATCCTCGCGCGCAGCATGGCAGATGCGGCGTTCAGCTTCGCCGCGCTCGATCCGCATCTGGGCGACGGCTTCGCGTTCTTGGCGCGGGCGGGCGCGCGCGATATCGGCGGCGTGCGCATCGGCGTGGCGGAACCCTGGTTCTGGTCGGACTGCGAGAACGGCATCGCCGAAATCGTGAAGCAGGCGATCGACGCATTGGGCCGCGCCGGTGCGCGCCTCAGCGAAGCCTCGCTGCCCGAGGCGCTAGAGGCGCACGCCGTGTTCGCCGAGGGCGGCGTCTCCGGGATCGAGCTGCGCGCGCTGCTCGAGCGCGATCTGCCCGACTGGATCGCGACCATCGATCCGGTGAACGCGCCCGCGCTCAAAGCCGCCGAGGGCCTGTCGGCGCGGGCCTATCTCAGCCGGCGGCTGCGCCTGATGGACGCATCGAGGCGCGCAGCCGAGCGTTTCGCCGCGCTTGACGTGATCGCCGCGCCGACCTTGATGCTCTCGCCCGATGTGATGACGATCGAGCAGACCTCCGAGAAATTCTGGGCGCGCAATCGCGGCATCGTCCACAACACCGTGCCGGTGAACTATCTCGGGCTTTGCGCCGTGACCCTTCCTGTTGGTCTCGACACGCTTGGCCTGCCCGTAGGGCTGCAGCTCATCGCCAAGGGCGGAGACGACGAAAAGCTCATCGCCATCGCCTGCGCCGCCGAGCGCGTGCTGGGCACGCCGCGCGACCGGCTCGGCACGCCGCCGATGTGCAAAGCCTGACCATGAGCGGCCAGCTCGCCTATCTCTCGGGCTTCGGCAATGACTTCGCGACCGAGGCGGTCCAAGGCGCCCTGCCCGAAGGGCAGAACTCGCCGCAGCGCGCAGCCTTTGGCCTCTATGCCGAGCAGCTGAGCGGCACGCCCTTCACCGCGCCGCGCGCGGAGAACCGGCGCTCCTGGCTCTATCGCATCCGGCCGTCGGCGATGCATCGGCCGTTCGCGCGGATCGATGACGGCTTGCTGCGCAGTGCGCCTTTCAACGAGGCCGAGGCGTCACCCAACCGGCTGCGCTGGGACCCGCTGCCTCTGCCGCAAGAGCCCAAGGACTTCATTGACGGAGTCGTCACGCTTTGCGGCAATGGCGATTCGAGTCTGCGTTTGGGGCTCGGCATCCACCACTACCTCGCCAATCGCTCGATGGAGAAAACCCGCGCCTTCGTCGATGCCGATGGCGAGCTGCTGTTCGTGCCCCAGTCGGGCGCGCTGCGGCTCGTGACCGAGCTCGGGATTCTTGAGATCGCGCCGGGCGAGATCGCGGTCATCCCGTGCGGCATCAAATTCCGCGTCGAGCTTTTGGGCGAGACGGCGCGCGGCTATCTCGCCGAGAATTACGGCGCCTTGCTGCGCCTGCCCGAGCTTGGCCCGATCGGCTCGAACGGCTTGGCCCATGCGCGCGATTTCGCAACGCCGGTCGCCGCTTTCGAGGAGCGCGAGGGCAAGGCCGAGCTGATACAAAAATTCGCCGGCCATCTCTGGGCGACCGAGCTCGACCACAGCCCGTTCGACGTTGTCGCCTGGCACGGCAATTACGCGCCCTATAAATACGATCTCGCGCGCTTCAACACCATCAACACGGTGAGCTTCGATCACATCGACCCGTCGATCTTCACCGTGCTGACCTCGCCTTCGGAGATCCCCGGCACGGCCAATCTCGATTTCGTCATCTTTCCGCCGCGCTGGATGGTGGCCGAGCACAGCTTCCGCGCGCCCTGGTTCCATCGCAACGTCATGAACGAATATATGGGATTGATCCGCGGCGCCTATGACGCCAAGGCCTCGGGCTTCATGCCAGGCGGCGGCAGTCTCCACAATTGCATGAGCGCGCATGGGCCTGACCGCGTGAGCTTCGACGCGGCCTCGAGCGCGGAGCTTGATCCGGTTTACTGGGACCTCGGCCTCGCCTTCATGTTCGAGACACGCTTCGTGCTGCGCTCGACGCGCTTCGCGCTCGAGACGCCGGCGCTGCAGAAGGATTACGATTCGGTCTGGTCCGGGTTCGAGAAGAAATTCGGGAAGAAGACGTAACCACCAAGGCACCAAGACACCAAGGAACTTCCTTCTTGGTGCCTTCGTGTCTTGGTGGTTCGCCTTTGCTTAAGCCGCCTCGTTTTTAGTTTCGCTTCGCACAACGGCTCCGGCCTTGAATGGCCTTCGCCTGTGCTAGGCCGCCTTGCGCAACCCCAGCATCTGCCGCGCCTCGGCGGGCGTCGCCAGCTCTTCGCCCATCGCCTCGATGATGTCGACGGCTTTCTCGACAAGGGCTGCGTTCGATGGCGCGAGCTTGCCGCGCGAGAGATAGAGATTGTCCTCGAGGCCGACGCGCACATGCCCGCCATAGAGCATCGCCTGTGCGACCATCGGGAATTGCTGCGCCGCGCAGCCGAAGGTGAACCAGGTGTTGTCGGTGGGTGGCAAAAGATCGCGCATGAACTTCATCGCATCGGGCGTCGCCGGCGTTCCCCAGGTGACGCCGAGGCAGATCTGGAAGAGCGTCGGCGTCTTGAAATGCCCGGTCTGGATCATGCGCTTCGCTAGGAGGATATGGCCGGGCTCGAACACCTCGATCTCGGGCGTGACGCCGGCGTCGCGGATGGCGATCGCCATCTCCTCGATATGCGGCACGGTGTTGACGAAAGCGTAATTGCCCATGTTGATCGAGCCCATATCGAGGCTGCAGATCTCGGGCTTCAGCTCGACGACATGGCGCACGCGCTGCGCCGGCGTGCTCATGGTCGAGCGCGGATCGGGCACCATCGGATCGTTGCTGCCCGGGATGAAGCGCGCCCCCGCGCCGGTGGTGAGGTTGATCACGACATCGGTGCCGCTATCGCGGATGCGGTCGACCACCTCCTTGTAATGCGCGAGCTCCATGCTGGGCCCGGTGGTCTGCGGGTTGCGCACATGGATATGGACGATCGCCGCGCCCGCCTTGGCCGCCTCGATGCCCGACTCCGCGATCTGCTTCGGACTCACCGGCACGGCCGGGTTCTTGCCGGGCGTGTCCGCCGCGCCGGTCAGGGCGCAGGCGATCATGACTTTGCGTGGCATCCGAGCCTCCTCCAAGCGAATTTTGTCCGTACTATCGACGCCGCGACGGCGGCACGCAAGGCCCGGCGCCGGGCTCGCTGCGCCGCCATCACGATGTCTTGGCCGCCTTGATCGCGGCCCAGACGGTCTGCGGCGTCGCCGGTATGGGAAGGTCCTCGACCCCCAGCTCCGCCAGCGCATCGAGCACGGCATTGACGAGGATGGGTGGCGCGGGATTGACGCCCGCCTCGCCGCCGCCTTTGACGCGCAGCACATTGTCCGGACGCATGGTCGGATCCTCGACAAAGTCGGTGGCGAAGAACGGGACATCGCCGGCGCGGATGAGCGCATAATCCATGAAGGAGCCGCTCAGCACCTGGCCGCTCGCTTCGTCGATCGCAAAGCGCTCGCCCAGCGCCTGACTTAAGCCTTGGGCGATGCTGCCATGGATCTGGCCTTCGACGATCATCGGATTGACGACCTGTCCTACGTCATCGACCGAAATATAGCGGACCACCGCAACCGCGCCGGTCTCGGGATCGAGTTCGATCTCGCCAATGCCGGCGCCGGTCGGAAAGGCCGGGATGCGGCCGAATATTTCGGCTCCGGCGGCGAGTGGCCCGTTTAGCGCTTCGGGCAGATCCGCGCGCTCGGCGAGGGCGCGCGCGAGATCGAGAAGGCCGATGCCGCGGTTGGTACCCGAGGCGCGAAAGATGCCGTCCGAGAATTCGACGCTGCCGGGCCCGGCGCCGAGAATGAAAGCGGCTGCCGCCTTGCCCTTGGCGATCACTTTCTCCGCGGCCTCAACCATGAGCGCTCCGGCAAGCCGCATCGAGCGGTCGGAATGGGTTCCGCCGCCCGAGCCGACGCGCCGCGTATCGCCGGTGACGAGCGTCACCTCTTCGAGCTTGACGCCGAGCCATTGCGCCGCCACCTGCGCGAAGCTCGTCTCGTGGCCCTGGCCGGTCGATTGCGTGCCGACGCGAAGCTCGATGCCTCTATCACCGACCGCGATCTCGACCTTCTCCATCGGCGCGCCCACCGGAATGCCGACATAGTTGGCGACGGCGATGCCGCGCAGCTTGCCGCGGCTACGCGCCTCGGCGCGCCGTTCGGGAAAGCCCGGCCAATCGGCGCGCGCGGCCGCGCGCTCCATATTGCCGATGAAATCGCCGCTATCGAAGGTGATTCCGGTCGCGCTCATTTCCGGCAGGGCGGCGCGCGGGATGAGGTTGCGCCGGCGCAGCGCGATGCGATCGATATTCAGCTTTCTTGCCGCGAGGTCGAGCAGCCGCTCGATGACGAAATGCGCCTCGGGCCGGCCGGCGCCGCGATAGGGCGCGGTCGGCGCGGTGTTGGTCAGCACCGCACGCACACGCTGATGCAGGGCTGGCACACGATAGATGGTCGAGGCGGCCCGATAGAGATTGCCGAGGGCGACATAGCTCACCGTATGCGCGCCGACATTGCCGAGATGGTCGAGATCGAGGGCGAGAAGCCGGCCCTCCGCATCGAGCGCCAAAGCGGCGCGGGTCACGACATCGCGCCCCTGATGATCGGCGAGAAAGGCCTCCCCCCGCTCGCTCGTCCATCGAACCGCTCGGCCAACGCGCTTCGCCGCCCAGCACAGCGCGATATATTCGGGATAGACCGTGGTCTTCTGCCCGAAACCGCCGCCGACATCCTGCGTGACGACTTCGACTTTCTCCTGCGGGACACCCAGCGCGCCGGCAACGCCCATGCGGATGCGGTGCGCGCCCTGGCTGCCGCAGAGCAGGACATGGGCGCCGGTGGCCGCGTCATAGCTTGCGTGCGCGGCGCGCGGCTCGAGCGGACAGGCGATAACGCGCGGGTTGTGGAAACGGTGCCGGATAACGAGCGCCGCTTCGGCGAAAGCGCGCTCGACCGCGGCACGGTCGCCGAAGGCGATATCGAGCGCGGTGTTGTCGGGCACGGCGTCATAAAGCAGCGGTGCCGCCGGCGCGAGCGCCGCTTCGATCGTGACGACCGCCGGCAGTGGCTCATAGGCGATCTCGATTCGCTCGGCCGCGTCCCTGGCTTGCGCCAGCGTATCCGCCAGGACAAGCGCGACGATCTCGCCGACATGGCGCACGCGATCGCAGGCGAGCGGCATTTGCGCGATGTCGGCGATGTGCTTGCCCGGCTCGGCGACAAAGGCGCGCTTGCTCACGTCGAGCGCGTCATTGGAGTTGGGAAGATGCGCGATGCCGTGAAGCCCGTCGGCGCGATAATGCGCGCCCGCCAGAATCGCTTTAACGCCCGGCGCGGCCAGGGCCTCGGCGATGACGATGTTCGCGATGCGGGCATGGGCGTGCGGCGAGCGCAGGAAAACCGCGTGCAGGGCGCCCGGAAGATCGACATCGTCGGCATAGCGGCCGCGCCCGCGCAAGAGGCGCAAATCTTCGCGGCGCGGAATCGGTTTTCCAATGAAGGTCGGCATGGCATGCTTCCCGCCGCAACCTCGCCTGCGGGCACCTTGGCGTCAAGCACGGTGCCCGCAACGCGAACTGCCAAGAGGAGGGAGAGACCATGGCGATGCGCGAGAAACCGCCGTTTCGAGCCGAACATGTCGGCAGCCTGCTGCGACCGCGAGAGTTGAAGCAGGCGCGGGCCGATCGCCAAGCCGGGCGGATCGCGCCGGAAGCGCTGCGCGCGATCGAAGACAAGGCAATCCGGCGGCTCGTCGCGCAGCAAGAGGAGCTTGGTTTTCTCGCCGTCACGGATGGCGAGTTGCGGCGCGATTCCTGGCACATGGATTTCTACAAGCAGATCGGCGGGCTCAAGGAACGCGGCGCGGCGCCGATCCGCTTTCACAATGCCGGAGGCGACATCGACTATGTCATGCCGGCGCTTCATATCGAGGAGAAGCTTCATCTGCCCCAGACCATCTTCGAGGCGGATTTCGCCTTTCTCAAATCGGCCGCGAGCGCGACCCCGAAGCTCACCATCCCCTCGCCGAGCGTGTTGCACCGCCGCGCCATCGCCGCGCTTGAGAATGACGCCGTCTATGCCGATCTCGACGCGTTCTGGGCGGATCTCGCCGCCGTCTATGCCGAGGAGATCGCGCGGCTCGGCGCGCTCGGCTGCACCTATCTGCAGATCGACGACACCAGTTTTGCGACGCTGTGCGATCCGGCGCAGCGCGCCACGCTCAGCAAGATGGGCGCCGACGGCGAGCACATTCACGAGACCTATATCCGTGTCTTCAACGCGGCGGTGAAAACCCGGCCCCGCAACATGACGATCGCCACCCATACCTGCCGCGGCAATCATCGCTCGGCCTGGTTCGCCGCGGGCGGCTATGATTTCATCGCCGAGGCGCTGTTCAACGAGCTCGATGTCAGCGGCTTCTATCTCGAATATGACGATGAGCGCTCGGGCGGATTCGCGCCCCTGCGTTTCCTGCCGAGAGGCAAATACGCGGTGCTCGGCCTCGTCAGCAGCAAGAACCGCGCGCTCGAAAGCAAGGACGCGATCAAGCGGCGAATCGAGGAGGCGGGGAAATACGCGCCCATCGAGCAGCTTTGCCTCTCGCCGCAATGCGGCTTCTCATCAACGCTCGACGGCAATAATCTGAGCGAGGCGGAGCAGTTCGCAAAGCTCCGCCTCGTCAGCGAGGTGGCGCGCGAGGTCTGGGGCTGAGCGGCGCCGGCCCGGCCTCGGGTCAGGTCCCGCCGTGCCTCGTGCGGAGTGGCGATCGCGCCGCCAAGTGCCGCTTCGCGGCGATCAAGTGGTTGATCGACAGAGGAAACTGCCGCCCCCAAACCAACCGGAGCCGCTTTCCCCGGCGTCAGTCTGCGCGCGCCCGGACGCGCGCGACAATCGCCCTCTCGATATCGATTGGCCGCGGCGAAGTCGGAAGCGGCCGATGCGCCGCGGCGCGCGAGCACTCTTAAGAAAGTGTGAAGGTGAGCGCCAATTGAGTCAGGATATCTGCCGTAAATTCAAGGCGTTCGCTCCAACGTATCGTTGCTTTTGCAGACAAGCCGAAAGTAATCTCTCGACAACTAGTTGCCCTTAGCCTTGCCGAGCCCAGACTTCGGATCGCCCTTTCAGCCCTGGAGGAGAACTGTCGGATGACGAGCTTCACGATCAATGGCCGGCCGGTCAGCGTCGATGCGGAACCGGATGCCCCGCTGCTGTGGGTCATTCGCGAGCATCTGAAGATGACCGGCACGAAATTCGGCTGCGGCATCGCGCAATGCGGCGCCTGCACCGTGCATGTCGATGGCGAGCCGACGCGCTCTTGCAGCATGCCGATCAGCATGGTCGAGGGAAAGAAGGTGACGACCATCGAAGGGCTGTCGCCGGATTCGAGCCACCCCTTGCAGAAGGCCTGGATCGCGGAGCAGGTGCCGCAATGCGGCTATTGCCAGTCGGGCCAGATCATGACCGCGGCGGCGCTGCTCGAAAAGACGCCGAATCCGACACGGCAACAGATCGTCGATTACATGACGGGAAACATCTGCCGCTGCGCCACTTATGCGCACATCATCCGCGCGATTCAGCACGCCGCGCGCATGGGCGGCGGCAAGGAAGCTGCACCGTCGCACGGCACGCATCAGGCTTCGCGCTGAGGGAGGGCGGATCATGGATAATAATATCGACATGCAAAACGTCACCGAGACCCGCTCGATCTCGCGCCGCAGCTTTCTCGTCAGCTCGGGCGGCGTCGGCGTGGCCGTTGCTTTCGGCACGCTGCCGAGCTTCGCGCAGGCCGCAGGCGAATCGCAATTCGAAGCGACTGCCTGGGTTTCGGTCGGAACCGACGGAAGCGTCACGGTGATGGCGCCCGCCTCGGAAATGGGCCAAGGCGTGATGACCGCGCTGCCGCTGATGATCGCCGAAGAATTCGACGTCGATTGGCGCAAGGTGCACACGATCCAGTCGCCTTCCAACGCGGCGATCTATGGCAATCCTGCCTGGGGCGGCAAGCTCATCACCTATGGCAGCAGCACGGTGTTCGGCTATTGGGACAAGCTGCGCATCGCCGGCGCGCAGGCGCGCAAGGTGATGATGGCCAACGCGGCCGAGGCTTGGAAAGTGCCGGTCGCCGAGGTTTCGACCGAGCACGGCTTCGTGGTTCACAAGAAGTCGGGCAAGAAGATCAGCTATGGCGCGCTCGCCAAGACGGCGAAGGTGCCGAACCCGATGCCGCAGGCGACCAAGGACGATCTGAAGCCTGCCTCGGCCTATCGCTATATCGGCAAGGACGTGCCGCGCGTCGACGTCCCCTCGAAGGTGAACGGCTCAGGCAAATACGGCCAGGACACCGAGCTTCCGAACATTCTCTATGCGGCGGTGCTGCATCCGCCGGTGCAAGGCGAGAAGGCGGAGCATGTCGACGACTCCGCCGCCAAGGCCGTCAAGGGCGTCACCGCGGTGACGCCGATGCCCTTCGGCGTCGCCGTCATCGGCACCACCGTTGAAGGCACCAAGAAGGCCAAGGAGTTGTTGAAGGTCACCTGGTCGACCACCGCCCAGGCGCGCAGCTACACTTCGAGCAAGATCGCCGAGGAATATCGCAAGATCGCGGGCGACAAGAGCCAGAAAGGCTTCCCGATGATCCATAAGGGCGATGCGCCCGCGGCGATCGCCGGCGCGGCCAAGGTGATCAGCGCCGAGTACACCAACGACCACGTCTCGCATGCTTGCATGGAGCCGATGAACGCCACCGCGATCGTCAATGGCGGCAATGTCGAGATCTGGGCGTCGAACCAGGCGCCGAGCCTGATGCAATTCGCGTGCGCGCATGCGGTCGGCACGTCGCCCGACAAGGTGGTCGTGCACACCCCGCTCTTGGGTGGCGGCTTCGGTCGGCGCTCGGAGGGCGACGAGGTGGTCGAGGCGGCGGCGCTCGCCAAGCTGATGCCCGGTACGCCGATCAAGGTGATCTGGAGTCGCGAGGACGATATCGCCAACGATACGTTCCGGCCCCTGGCGGGTCAGCGCATGGAAATCGGCCTCGATGCGTCGGGCAATGTCGTTGGCTGGCATCACCGCATCGTCTGCGCCTCGGTCTTCGCGCGCACCGCGCCCGAGATCATGGAGAAGACGGGCGGGATGGACGCGGTCTCGGCCGGCGGCGGCAATGTCGGCTACGACCTGCCGGCGCAGCTGACCGAGTATGTCCGCGCGGATCGCGGCGTGCGCGTCGGCGCCTGGCGCGGCATCTCGCCGGGCTACACCGTCTTCGCGATGGAGACGGCCGTCGACGAGGCGGCGGCCGCGGTCAAGACCGACCCGGTCGAGTTCCGCATGAAGCTCCTCCAGAAAGAGCCGCGGGCGCAGCAAGTGCTGAAGACGGTCGCCGAAATGTCCGGCTGGGGCAAGCGCAAGCTGCCGGCGGGTCACGCCCTCGGCATCGCCTCCTCCTTCCTGATCCGCGGCTTCCAGGCGGTCGCAGCCGAGGTTTCGCTCAACCAGAAGACCGGTGCGATCAAGGTGCACAAGCTGTGGGGCGCGGTCGATTGCGGCCGCGTGATTCAGCCGCACAACACCATGGTCCAGATGGAAGGCTCGATGCTGTTCGGATTCGGCGCCGCCATGATCGAGCATCTCGACATCGTCAATGGCGAAGTCCAGCAGGTGAACTTCAACAAGTATCACGTGCAGCGGATGGCCGACATGCCGGAAGTGGAGGTCAAGGTGATCGCGACCGACAACCACCCGACCGGCATGGGCGAGGCGGGCGTGGGCGCGGTCGCGCCGGCGATCGCCAACGCCGTCGCGCATCTGACCGGCGGCAAGCGGCTGCGTCAGCTGCCGATGCTGCCGGATCGCGTCAAAGCCGTGATCTCGGCCTAAACCAAGAAACACCTCGAAGCGAAACGGCGCGGACCTTCCGGTCCGCGCCGCTTTGCTTTGCGGGTGGGTCTTTGAAGGAATCGATGCAAGGCGGTTGTGCGTCCCTCGACAGGCTCGGGATGAGGCCGGTTTTTTATCGCATCGACGAGTGATGCCCCGCGAAGAGCGTCCTCATCCCGAGCCTGTCGAGGGACGCGCGACGACACTGCAGCGAGTCAGCGCAAGGACCTCGCCTACGCCGCCGCCGCGTCGGGGTCGAGCGGGCGCAGGCGCGGCGCCACCTCGTCCATGAAAAGCTTCATTGAGCGCGCGAGCTTCTCGGGCGTCGCGTAGTCGCGCCCGGCATGGACCATCAACGTGCCGAACCCGCCGCTTTGCTCGTAGAAATCGACGATGCGGCGATAGACTGTGTCCGGGCGGCCGACGAAGATATTGCCGGTATCGACGAGGTAATCATAGGTGATGTCGTCGAAGGTGCCGCCCTTGGGAATGCGCTCGACTTGGTGATGGGGCGTGTTCTTGATCTCCCAGCGGATCGTCTCTTCGTAGGATTGGCGCATGTCCTCCCGCGCGACAGTGTCGCTCTCCGCAACATAGATCACGCGCGTCGCGTGCAGATCGCCGCGCCGCGGCTTCCGGCCCGCGGCCTCCGCTGCGGCAACGAAGGTGTCGCCCATCATTTTGAGGCGCGGCACGGGAATGAAATCGCCGGTCAAAGGCAGCAAGCCGAGCCGCCCGGCAAGCTCGGCGGATGAGGGCGTCTTGGTGAGCGCGATGCCGATCTGCGGATGCGGCTTTTGCACCGGGTCGGGCTTCGCGACCATCGCCTTGCCCTTCCAGAACGGACCGTCATAGTCGACCGGCTCGGTGCTGTTCCACAGCTTCAGGATCAGCTCGATCGAGGCGTGCATCATCTCGCGCGTCTTGGCGAAATCGAGGCCGCGCTGCTCCATTTGCGTCGCGTAAAAGCCGAAGCCGATGCCGAGCTGGTAGCGTCCGTTGGTGAGGTTGTCGCAAGCATTGGCCTCGATCGTCACCTGCAGCGGATGGTAATAAGCGAGCGGACGGACGGCCGAGCCCAGCTTGATCTGCTTCGTCACCCCCGCCGCCTTGCAGATGATGAGCTCGGCCGGCGATTGGTGCTCGCTGATCCAGGCCTCGGAGAAGCCGAGCTTGTCCGCGATCGCGATCTCGGCGATGTCATGTTCCCAGGTATCGCTCAGGGCGCGGTTGGGGCGCCGGCTGTTCGAGAACAGGCCGAATTGCATGAGCGTCTCCTCGGTCTTTTCCGGTTCTTGCGCCGAGAACCCTACCGGCCGAGCAACACGAATTCCAGCCTGTCAGGGGCCCCATGCTGCGCCCGCATCCGAGGCACGCACGCGGACCCTGTGGTAAGAGAAGAGAAATGCTTGAGGGAGGAATGCATGGCCGAGACGCCGCACCGCATCGATGTTCACCATCACATCCTGCCGCCGCGCTGGCTCGAGGAAGAGCGTGAGCGCATGGCGGGGCGCGCGCTCGATTTCGACCTGGTCGCGCAATGGACTCCCGCCATGTCGCTCGAGGCGATGGACCGGAACGGCATCGCCACCACCGTGACCTCGATCTCGACCGTGATCGTGCGGCCCGACGATCCAAAGCGCGCCCAGGCTCTCGCGCACGACTGCAACGACTACGCGGCGCGGCTTTGCCAGGATCATCCGGGGCGTTTTGGCAGCTTCGCGCTTCTGCCGCTGCCCCATATCGACGCCTGCCTCGAAGAGATCGCCTACGCCGCGGACGTGTTGAAATGCGACGGCTTCAAGATGCAGACCAGCTATGAGACGCAATGGCCGGGCGATCCGGCATTCGCGCCGGTGTTCGACGAGCTCAACCGGCGCAAGGCGACGATCTTCTTCCACCCGACCGTGCCGGG
>DATEKH010000128.1:0-6818 GCA_035277525.1 Allostellaceae bacterium | reverse complement strand
GCGCGAGGCTCTGGCAAAGCTCGATCACCTCGTGGTGCAGGATCTCTTCCTCACCGAGACCGCGCGCTATGCCGACGTCATCCTGCCGGCCTCGGCCTGGCCCGAGAAGAGCGGCACGGTGACCAACACCAACCGCCAGGTTCAGCTGGGCCGCGTCGCGCTGCCCCTGCCTGGCGAGACGCGCCAGGATCTGTGGATCATTCAAGAGATCGCGCGGCGCATCGGGCTCAATTGGAACTACGCCGGTCCCGCCGATGTGTTCGACGAAATGAAGCGGGGCATGCCGTCGCTCGACAACATCACCTGGGAGCGGCTCGAGCGCGAAAGCTCGGTCACCTATCCCTGCGGCGCGCCCGACAAGCCCGGCAACGAAATCGTCTTCGGCGACGGCTTTCCGACGAAAACCGGACGCGCCAAGCTCGTGCCGGTGCAACTCGTGCCGCCGGCCGAAGAGCCCGACGACGAATTCCCGATGGTGCTCACAACGGGGCGCCAATTGGAGCATTGGCACACCGGCGCCATGACCCGGCGCGCGACCGTGCTCGACGAGCTCGAGCCCGAGGCGGTCGCCAGCTTCGCACCGGCCGATCTGCGGCGCTTCGACATGCGGCCGGGCGATCCGGTGCGGGTCGTGACCCGCCGCGGGGCGATTCAGTTGAAAGCGCGCGCTGACGGCGCCGTGCCGCCCGGGATGTTGTTCATTCCGTTCTGCTTTGCCGAAGCCGCGGCGAATATCCTGACCAACCCGCAGCTCGATCCCTTCGGCAAGATTCCCGAATTCAAATTCTGCGCCGCGCGCGTTGAAAAGCTCGCCTGAGCCTCGCCCGCATCACGCGGTGCGCGGCACCGCCGGCTGCGCCACGGCGTCGCGCGCATTGTGCGCATCGCGCATCGGCTTCAACACCGCGAGCGCCATGATCGCCGCCACCGCGTTCATCAGCGCCGCGACGATGAACACCGCATGCCAATTGCCGGTGGCGCTGTTGAGGATATTGGCGAGAGGAACCAGCAGCGATGCGGTGCCTTTGGCGGTATAGAGCAGCCCCGCGTTGACGGTCGCGAATTTGCTGCCGTAGGTGTCGGTGCAGGTCGAGGGGAAGAGGCTGTAGATCTCGCCCCAGGCAAAGAAGACGAGCCCCGTCAGAATGACGAAGGAGATGGGACTGGTGCCGAAGACGCTCAGCGCCCAAATGCCGATGGCTTCAAGGCTGAAGGCGATGAACATCGTGTTCTCGCGCCCGACGTAATCGGAAACCCAGCCGAAGAACGGCCGCGTCAGCCCATTCAAAACGCGGTCGATCGAGAGGGCGAAGGTCAGCGCCGGAAGCGTGAGGCCGAGGATGCTCACCGGCACCTTGGCGATCTGGAAGTCATTGGCGATCGGCGCGAGCTGCGCGGTGGCCATCAGCCCGCCGGCGCCGACCAGCACGAACATCACATACATCACCCAGAAGACCGGCGAGCGCAGCATCTCCAAGGGCTCGTAATTGCGGCGCGTCTGCCGCTGGCTCGGCGCGACGGCGGGAACTTCGCCGGCCTTGGGCGCCGCGAGGAAGAGGGCCAGCACGACCACCACGACACCCTGGCCGATGCCGAACCAGGTGAAGGTTGCCTCATAGCCGCTGGTCTGGATCATGTGCTGGATCGGAATGATGGTAAGGGCGGAGCCCGCGCCGAATCCCGCCGCGGTCAGGCCGGCTGCAAGGCCGCGCCGGTCGGGAAACCATTTGAGCGCGTTGCCGACGCAGGTGCCGTAGACGGCGCCCGCGCCGATACCGCCGAGCGCCGCGGCGATGTAGAGCACTGTCAGTGAGCTCGCGGCGGCGTTCATCAGCCACGCGATGCCGACGAGGACGCCGCCGAGCAGCACCACGATCTTGGGCCCGAAGCGGTCGACGAACCAGCCTTCAACGGGTACGAGCCAGGTTTCGCACAGCACGAAAATGCTGAAGGCAACCTGAATGGCCGCGCGGCCCCAGTGATACTTGTTGTCTATTGGCGTGACGAACAGAGTCCAGCCATACTGCAAGTTGGCGATCATCACCATGCAAACGATGCCGGTGATAAGTTGCCACCAACGATAAGACGGAGATTTGCCTTCCGACATGTCGCTTCCCCTTTTGGGTTTCGATCCAACGCGCATGGATGAAGCGTGCCTTGGCAGGCATACATCAGATGATGGCGGCAAGACAATCAAATGCCATGCTGCTCTGCAACCAGGGGCGGCTTGCTGCGCCGCAGCAAGGCCGCCGGGTATCGCGGGATTCGCAAGTCTTTTGCGCGGCTTGGCGTGTCGCTCCGGCGCTTGACCGGCCGTGCGGCCGGGCTTGTGTTCGTGTCGTGACCGCCCCCGGCAGTTTCCAGCCGAGGGCTTCGGCTTCCCGAGGGAGTTCAGGAGAACCATGTCGCTTGTGCGATCGCTGATCTTCGGCCTGATGGCCGCTGCCGCCGCTGTTCCTGCCGCGGCGCAGACCGCGCCCGCCGCTTCCACCACGACCATGCTGCATTTGAGCGAGACGGCCGAGCGCAATGCACCGAATGACCGTTTGCGGGTTCAGTTGGCGGCGGAGTACGCCGATCGCGATGCGACCAAGGTCCAAGCGGAAATCAATCGCCGGATGGGCGCGGCTTTGAAGCAGATCAAAGCGACGCCCGATATCGCCGTCGAAACCGAAGGCTACAGCGTCTATGAGGAGCGCAGCGACAAAGCTCCGCCGCAGTGGCACGGCAGCCAGACGATATCGCTGACCGCCAAGGATTTCGCGCAGCTTTTGAGCCTGGTCGGCGGTTTGCAACAGGACGGGCTGGTGGTCAAAGGCATGGCGCCCGAATTGTCGCGCGAGGCGCGCCGCGCGGTCGAAGATTCGCTGACGGACGAAGCGCTTGGACGGTTGCGCCAACGTGCCGCGCATATCGCGGCAACCCTTGGGACCAAAGTCGCCGGCATGCGCGAGGTGCGGATCGGCAATGCCGCGAGCCCGCCCGTGCCGCTGCGCGCGATGGCGATGGCGAGAGCGATGCCGGCGCCGGTGGCCGAGCCGGGCGAGGCGAAGGTCTCGGTCACGGTTTCCGCCGATATCGCGCTCACGCCGCAGCCTTGAAGAGGCGGGGGCTGTTTCCCGCATGACAAAGGCGGACCCACGTCTTACATCAAGGGGCGAGAATTTTGCCGAGGAGCTTCATCATGGCCCAGATCGTCGAGCCGGAGCTTGCGCCCGATACCATCGAGGCGACGGTCAACTATCTCCGCGACACGGGAGAGCAGCCTTTCACCTATACGGGCGGTCCCGGCTCGACCGATATCCGCAGCGGCGGCACGCCCGATCCGCGCCAAGTCACCATCCGCAATGCCCGCCCGCTCGCCGATCGCTTTGCGCTCGAGAGGAACGGCTTCCGCTTCCTGCGTCACGACACGGCCATGCGCGACTTCTTCGACGAGGCCGAAATCCAGCGCGTCTACTACCCGGAAATGGAGGCGCTGGTGAAGGCCGAGATCGGCGCCACGCGCGTCGTGGTGTTCGACCACACGCTGCGCACCGCCGATGACGAGATGCGCGAGGCGCGCAAAATTCGCGAGGTCGTTCGGCGCGTCCATAACGACTACACGGAATGGTCCGGGCCGCAGCGCGTGCGCGATCTTCTTGCGGACGAGGCCGACGCCCTGCTGCAGCATCGCTTCGCGATCGTTCAGGTGTGGCGGCCGATCCGGCACCCGGTCGAAACCTTCCCGCTCGCGCTCTGCGACGCGCGCAGCATGTCGCCCAAGGATTTCGTCGTTTCCGAGCGGCGCTACCCGAACCGTGTCGGCCAGACCTATGCCGTCACCTATAACCCCGAGCACGAATGGTACTGGCTGCCGCGCATGCGTCGCGACGAGGCTGTGATCTTCAAAGTCTTCGACTCGCTGAAAGACGGACGCGCGCGCTGGACGGCGCACACGGCCTTCGACGACCCGACCACGCCGGCGAATGCGCGGCCGCGCGAGAGCATCGAGATTCGCACCCTCGCTTTCTTTCCCGCCTGACCTCTGCTGGGGCGAGGGCGGGAACGCCCGACGCCCAAGAGGAAAAGGTTGATTACCGGCTCGGGCAATGAGAGTGTGATCCCCGCGTCGAGCCGGTGGGCTCGATGCGTCAAAAATGATCAGGGAGGGGCGGCCGCCGCGCAGGATTGGCCGCTCGGGCAAAACGAAAGGGGGATCTCATGAGCAAGCAGGCACTCGTTGAGGCGCTGAAGAAAACCGGCCTCAAAAGCGCGGTCGCCGGCAGGGCCGTCGATGCGCTGACCAGTGCGATTGCCAAGGAGCTGAAAAAGGCTCAAAAGTTCAGCATTCCGGGTTTCGGCTCGTTCCACGTCAGCAAGCGCTCGGCCCGGATGGGGCGCAATCCGCGCACCGGCGAGCCGATCAAGATCCGGGCGAGCAAGGGCGTTCGCTTCAAGGCGGGCGCGAAGTTGAAAGGTTCGCTCTGACAGTCTCCGTTTCACCGCTGTCGCCGACAGAGATCGAAGACCGGCCGTGGCGGCGCATGCCGCGGCCGGGATTTCCTGTCGCGCGATACCCCTCCCCGCCATGAGTTTCACCGCGCGCGAATTCCGCGATGCGTTGGGCTTGTTTCCGACCGGCATCGCCGTCGTCACGACCGTCGACGGAGATGGCCGGCCGGCCGGCGTCACGGTCAATTCCTTCACCTCCGTGTCGCTCGAGCCGCCGCTGATTCTCGTGTCGCTGGCGCGCACCAGCCGCAGCTTCGATGCCTTCACCAAGGCGAAGCATTTCGCGGTCAGTTTGTTGCGCCACGATCAGCGTCAGGTCTCGTCGGCTTTCGCCAGTATGGCGGGAGAGCGCTTCAGCCAGGTTCGTCACCGCGCCGGGCTCGGCGGCTGCCTCATCATCGAGCCGCACCTCGTCGCCTTCCACTGCGACGTATATGCCCGCCATGACGGCGGCGATCACGTCTTGATCCTCGGCAAAGTGACGCAGATCGAGCCAGGCAAGGATGCCGTGCCGAAGCCGCTCCTCTATTTCCGCGGCCAATATCGCGAATTATCCGAGCAGCACGCGGAGATCGCGCCCTTCCGTCTCGAAGGCTGGTAGCCGAGCCGGCAAGCGAGCCGAGGCGCTTTGGCCGGCCTCAGCGCTGATTCCACCCCGGAACGGGATAGATCGGCTTGTTCAGCATATGGTCGCTGTAAATCGGCACGACCTCGCCCTTCTGCACCTGGATCGCGATCTGCGGCACGTCGATCTGGCCGTTCGCGGCAAATTTGATATGCGCGTAAAGGCTGTCGAAATTGCTTTTGGCGATGGCATCGCGCACCGCCTTTTTGTCGAGCGAGCCGGCTTTCGGGATCGCGTTGGCAAAAACCTCGACATCGGCCGCGGCCGAGGCGGCATGGTAATCGGGATCGTGGTTGAATTTCGCCACATAAGCCTTCGCGAATTGTTCCGCATCGCCGAACCACTCGTCCTTGAGGGCCGCGGTCGGAACCCAGGGTGTCATTCCGAAGGCGCCCTCAGCGTCCTTGCCCAGCGCCTTGCGGAAATCGGCGGTCGGCACGCCGACGGTGTAGGCGGTCATGTCCTTGGCGTTGACATTGAGGCTCTTCGACTGGCGAATGCCGTCCAAAACCTCGGCGAGCAAGCCGCCCCAGAGGATGACATCGGGCGATTTCGATTTGACCAGCGCGAGGAGAGACGAGAAATCGGCGCTTTTCTGTGCGTATTGCTGGTCGAGAACCGTCTCGAGACCAGCCTTCTTCAGGAGGAGCCGCGTGCCTTGCGCCACCGAGACGTCGAACGCGTCGTCGGCGGTGACGAGCGCGACTGACTTCGGCTTGGGATTGAGCTGCCCCATCATCGCGACCGTGCTGCCAAAATAATCCTCGGCCGCAGGCAGGGTTCCGAAAATGTATTTGTAGCCGCGCGAGAAAATCTGGGTCGCCGCGCCGCCGCCCTCCACCATCGGCATTTCGTATTTCTCGGCCACCGAGGTGTCGACCAATACGACGCCGCTGAAATACGAGCCCAACAAGAAGTCCACCTTGTCGCGCGTGATGAGCTGCGTATAGAGCTGGACGTCGAGATTCGTATCCGACTGATTGTCGAGAACGATAAGTTTGAACTGATATTTCTTGCCACCAACGGTGATGCCGCCCTTCTCGTTGATCTTATCGACCATCATTTGATAGCCCTCGCGATAATAGCGTCCGGTATTCCCATCCTTACCGGTGAGCTGGACCGCGCTGCCGAGGGTGATGGTGTTGGTCTGAGCCCAAGCCGGCGCCGCAGCCAGGAAGGCCAGGGCCAGGCTCGCCTGCCATATGCGCTTCATCGCTTCCTCCCCGAAAGTATGTGCTTCCCCGGACAATGGCGGTACGCCGGCAAGCGTGCAAGCATTCCCTGGCCGACGACGCGCGCGCCTTTCCATGGCATGATCGGCCGATGATCCGCGTGACGCCGACGATCGCGCTCGATGAGCGCGAAATCGACGAAAGCTTCATCCGCGCCTCGGGCCCGGGCGGCCAGAACGTCAACAAGGTGGCGACCGCGGTGCAGCTCCGCTTTGCCATCGACGTGTCGCCCGCGCTCGATCCGCAAACGCGCCTGCGCCTTAAACGGCTCGGCGGCCGTCGGGTGACGAGCGAAGGCGTCATCGTCATCACGGCCGAGCGCTTTCGCACGCGCGAGCGCAATCGCGCCGACGCGTTGGAGCGGCTGCTCGAGCTCATAAGGCGCGCGGCGGTGTCGCCGCGGGCCCGGCGCGCGACCAAACCCAGCCGCAGCCAGCGCGCGGCGCGGCTCGAGGCCAAGGCGCGGC
>DATEKH010000127.1:0-32745 GCA_035277525.1 Allostellaceae bacterium | reverse complement strand
GACCATCATGACCGATCCGGGATTGGCCGATGCCACCTATATCGAGCCGATCACTCCCGAGATGGTCGAGCGCATCATCGCCGCCGAGAAGCCCGACGCGCTGCTGCCGACCATGGGCGGGCAGACCGCGCTCAACACGGCAATGGCGCTGGCGAAGAACGGCGCGCTCAAGCGCCACGGCGTCGAGCTGATCGGCGCATCCGAGACCGCGATCGCCAAGGCCGAGGACCGGCTGCTCTTCCGCGAGGCGATGGACCGGATCGGCCTTCAATCGCCCAAGAGCGTGCTCGTGCGCTCGCCCGAGGAAGCGCGCGCCGCACTCGAGATCGTCGGGCTGCCGACCATCATCCGTCCGTCCTTCACTCTGGGCGGCTCGGGCGGCGGCATCGCCTACAACAAGGAGGAGTTCGAGGAGCTCGTCCGCGGCGCGCTGCGCACCTCGCCGGTCCACGAGGTGCTGATCGAGGAATCGGTGCTCGGGTGGAAAGAATTCGAGATGGAGGTGGTGCGCGACCGCGCGGACAATTGCATCATCATCTGCTCGATCGAGAACATCGATCCGATGGGCGTGCACACCGGCGATTCGGTGACCGTGGCGCCGGCGCTCACGCTCACCGACAAGGAATATCAGATCATGCGCAACGCCTCGATCGCGGTTCTGCGCGAGATCGGGGTCGATACCGGCGGATCGAACGTGCAATTTGCCGTCAACCCGGCGGATGGCCGGCTCGTCATCATCGAGATGAATCCGCGCGTCTCGCGCTCCTCCGCTCTCGCATCGAAAGCGACGGGTTTCCCGATCGCCAAGGTCGCGGCCAAGCTCGCGGTCGGCTACACGCTCGATGAATTGACGAACGAGATCACGCGCGTCACGCCCGCCTCCTTCGAGCCGACGATCGACTATGTCGTCACGAAGATGCCGCGCTTCACCTTCGAGAAATTCCCCGGCGCCGAACCGCTGCTCACCACCTCGATGAAGTCGGTCGGCGAGGCGATGGCGATCGGGCGCAGCTTTGCCGAATCGGTGCAGAAGGCGCTGCGCTCGATGGAAACCGGCTTGACCGGCTTCAACGAGATCGAGATTCCCGGCGCCGAGACCGGCGAGAAGAGCGCGATCCGCGGCGCCCTCGCAAAACCTACGCCCGACCGGCTCTTGACCATCGCGCAAGCCTACCGCCACGGCCTCACCACCGCCGAAATTCATGCCGCCTGCCACTACGACCCGTGGTTTCTCGAGGAGATCCGCAAGATCGTTGCGGCCGAGGACGTCATCCGCCGCGCGGGCTTGCCGCAGGACGCGCGCGGCTGTTCGCGCATCAAGGCGATGGGCTTTTCCGATGCGCGGCTCGGCGAGCTTGCGGGCAAGAGCGAGAGCGAGGTCGGCGCGTGGCGCGCGGGGCTCGATGTTCATCCTGTCTACAAGCGGATCGACACCTGCGCGGCCGAATTTCCCTCGCTCACGCCCTATATGTACTCGACCTATGAGGGCGACGGCGCGAGCCCGCCCGAATGCGAGGCCGATCCATCGCCGCGCGACAAGGTCGTGATCCTGGGCGGCGGCCCCAACCGCATTGGCCAGGGGATCGAGTTCGACTATTGCTGCGTCCATGCCGCCTATAGCCTCAAAGAGGCCGGCATCGAGACGATCATGGTCAATTGCAATCCCGAAACCGTCTCGACCGATTACGACACGTCCGATCGGCTCTATTTCGAGCCCTTGACCGCGGAAGACGTGATCGAGCTGGTGCGCGTCGAGGAGAGAAAAGGCCGGCTCAAAGGCGTGATCGTCCAGCTCGGCGGACAGACGCCGTTGAAGCTCGCCGCCGCGCTCGAAGCCGCACGCATCCCGATCCTCGGCACCTCGCCCGACGCCATCGACCTCGCCGAGGACCGGCGGCGCTTCCAGGAGTTGCTGCAGCGTCTCGACCTGAAGCAGCCGGAAAACGGCATCGCGACATCGGCCGAGGAAGCGGAGACCGTGGCCCTGCGCATCGGCTATCCCGTCGTGATCCGGCCCTCTTACGTCCTCGGCGGGCGGGCGATGGAGATCGTCCACGAGAAGAGCGCGCTGGCGCGCTACATGGCGCATGCGGTCAAGGTTTCGGGCCGCAATCCGGTGCTGATCGACCGCTATCTCCAGGACGCGATCGAGGTCGATGTCGACGCGCTGGCCGATGGCAAGGACGTGTTCATCGCCGGGATCATGGAGCATATCGAGGAGGCGGGCATCCATTCGGGCGACAGCGCCTGCTCGCTGCCACCCTATTCGCTCCCGCCAGACATCGTCGCCGAGATCAAGCGCCAGACCGCGGCGCTGGCGCGCGCGCTGGGCGTGATTGGGCTGATGAATGTGCAATATGCGGTGAAAGGCGCGACGGTCTACGTGCTCGAGGTCAATCCGCGCGCCTCGCGCACCGTACCGTTCGTCGCCAAGGCGGTCGGCGTGCCGATCGCCAAAATCGCCGCGCGGGTAATGACCGGCGAAAAGCTCGGCGGCTTCACGCTCGAGGCCAAGGCGCGCCGCCCGCATGTCGCGGTCAAGGAAGCGGTGTTCCCCTTCGCGCGGTTTCCGGGGGTCGATCTCATTCTCGGCCCCGAAATGAAATCGACCGGCGAGGTGATGGGGCTCGATTCGGATTTCGGCCGCGCCTTCGCCAAGTCTCAGCTCGCCAGCGGCGTCTCTTTGCCGCTGCAGGGCCGCGTCTTCGTCTCGGTGCGCGACCACGACAAGCGCGCGGTGGTCGAGCCGTGCCGACGTCTGGTCGCGATGGGATTTTCGCTGATTGCGACGCGCGGCACCGCCGCCGTGCTTGCCGAGGCGGGCCTGCCCATCGACACCGTCAACAAAGTCACCGAGGGCCGGCCGCATATCGTCGACCGCATGCTGTCGGGCGAGGTGCAGCTTGTCTTCAACACGACCGAGGGCGCCGCCGCCATCGCCGACAGTTTCAGCCTGCGGCGGACGGCGCTCACCAACGACATTCCCTATTATACGACCCTGGCCGGGGCCCGCGCCGCGGTCCAGGCGATCCTCGCCTTGAAGACGGGCGGTCTTGAAGTCGCTCCCGTCCAGTCTTATTTTGAAGGGCCGTTCTAGGCAGGTTTCCTGAAGTTTTTTCGAATTGTTAACGCCACGGGGACGAAACGACCCGCATGACGAAAATCCCAATGACTTCCGGCGGTTTCAACCGCCTCCAGGAAGAGCTCAAGCGGCTGAAGTCGATCGACCGCCCGGCCATCATTCGGGCGATTTCGGAGGCGCGCGAGCAAGGCGATATCGCGGAGAATGCCGAGTACCATGCCGCGCGTGAGCGCCAAGGCTTCATCGAAGGCCGGGTGATGGAACTCGAGGACAAGATTGCGCGGGCCGAGGTTATCGACGTCTCGAAGCTTTCGGGCAAAGCCGTCAAATTCGGCGCGACCGTGACGCTCGAGGACGAAGAGACCGAGGAGAAGGTGGTCTATCAGATCGTCGGCGAGGACGAGGCCGATATCAGCAAGGGGCGGCTCTCCGTCACCTCGCCCCTGGCGCGCGCCCTCATCGGCAAGACGATCGGCGACAATGTCGAGGTCTCGACCCCGCGCGGCGCGCGATCTTACGAGATCGCCAAGGTCCAGTTCAAATAAGCCGCTTATTCGGCGTCGATCGGCACCCCCGGCTCGAATTTAGCCGTGTGGTTGAGCGGCATGGAGCGGACATTCTTGACGTTGGGCGCAGGCGTGAGCTTGGCCGCAAGAAACCGCTGATAGCTGTCCCAATCGGCAGCAACGATCTTGAGCAGAAAATCGATCTCGCCCGAGAGTTGATGCGCCTCGCGCACCTCGGGCCAAGACGAGACCAGACGCTCGAAAGCCTTCAAATCGATCTCCGCTTGGCTGGCGAGCCCGACCAGGGCGTAAACCGTGATGCCGAAGCCCAAAGCCTCGGCATTGATATCGGCGTGATAGCCGCGGATCAGCCCCGCCTCTTCCAAGGTCCGTACCCGCCGCAGGCAGGGCGGGGCCGAGATGCCGGCGCGATGCGCCAATTCAACATTGGTCATGCGCCCATCGGCCTGAAGATCGCGCAAGATGCGCCGGTCGATCTTATCGAGCTTACTGCGCCGCATGAATGCTTCCTGAAATCGGCTGTCGCGGATCGATAATTGCTCATCCTACGGAACAGCAATTATATTTCAAGATCGCTGCGGCGCGCCTGCCGGGATGCCGCACTGCCTCTTGCACCGGCCCGGCTTTTGGACACGCAGAAAATAATGAAGCCATGACGGCATCGGATCCAACGCCCCGAATCTGGGTCCTCCATGACGGCAAAATCGGCATGGCCAATCAGGTTCTAGGACTCGCGGAAGCCCTGGGTTGGCCGTTCGAGGAAAAGTGCCTCGTTATTCGCGCACCTTGGCGTCACCTCACGCCGCCTCTATGGCTTTGCCCCATGCGTGCGCTCGATCCCGCCGGCGCAGCCCTGGCGCCGCCCTGGCCTGACGTGATGATCGCCTGCGGTCGCAACACGGTGGCGCCTGCGCGCGCCGCAAAACGCAGCAGCGGCGGCAGGATCTTCTGGGTCCAGGTTCAGGATCCGCGCTTTGCCCGCAGCGAGGTCGACCTTGTCGTGGCGCCACGGCATGACCGTGTCGAGGCGGGCAATGGGTTTTCGACGCTCGGCGCAGTCCATCGTGTCAGCCGTGCCAGGCTCGCCGACGCAGCCGCGCGTCCCGACCCGCGCTTCGCTGGCTTGCCGCGGCCTTTGCTGGCGGTGCTGATCGGCGGCGACAACGCCGTCTATCGCCTGACGGATCGAGGCTTTGCCCAGCTGTGTGATCAGCTTGCAGGCCTCGCACGGCAAGGCTTCGGGCTGGCCATCACCCCGTCGCGGCGCACCGGCGAGATGCACGCGGCCCAGCTGCGCGAAAGCGTCAAAGGATTGCCCGCCATGATCTGGGACGGCAGCGGCGACAATCCCTATTTCGCGATGCTCGCCGCCGCTGACGCAATCCTCGTCACCGCGGATTCGGTGTCGATGGTGAGCGAGGCTGCCGCCACCGGCAAGCCGGTCTATGTCATTCCGCTCGAAGGCGGCTCGGCCAAGTTCGCGCGCTTCCACGCGGCGATGCGCGCCGCCGGCATCACGCGGGACTTCGCCGGCGCGATCGAGCACTGGACCTATACGCCGCCCGATGACACGGCGCGCGCGGCCGCCGAAATTCGCCGCCGCATGGGAAAGACTGCGCGATGAATTGGCGCATGATCGGATTCGGCGGCGCATTTCTCGTGCTGTGCGGCGGTCCGGTGCTCTTCCCGGGCATCGATCTTTGGGCGAGCGGGCTGTTCTATCGGCCCACGGCGGGCTTCTTCCTCGCCGAGTGGACGCCGTTTCGGCTCGCCCATGAGGATCTTCACTACGCCGTCGCCGGGTTGACCGCGCTTCTTGCGGCGCTGTTGCTCGCCACCCTCATCGCGCGCCGCGCCGTGTTCGGGATCAGCCGCAACGCCGCGCTCTATCTTCTGCTTGCCCTGGCGCTCGGGCCCGGGCTTACCGTCAACACGGTGTTCAAGGATCATTGGGGCCGGGCGCGGCCGGCGCAGATCACCGCCTTCGGCGGCGACAAGAAATTCACGCCCGCCTTCGTTCCGAGCGATCAATGCCAGCGCAATTGCTCTTTCCCAGCGGGCGATCCGGCGATCGGGTTCTACCTCGCCTCGCTCGCCTTGCTTGCCGCAACGCCGGTCAGGCAGCGCTGGGGAGTGGCAGGCGCGATTGCTGCCGGCTCGGCGCTGGGCGTCGTTCGTCTCGCCCAGGGCGGCCACTTCCTTTCCGACATCGTGGCGTCCGGATTCTTCACCTATGCCGTGAGCTGGGCGCTCCATCGGGCTCTCGTGGCATACGACGGCACGGCCTCGCTTGTCGCTTTGCTGCGTCGGCCGACCCCGGCGGCGCAGCGCTTCTTCGCCGTCACCCTTGCAACCGTGCTGTCGTTCTTCGCCAGCTACGCCTTCATCGATCAGCCGCTCGCCCGCGCCTTCCACGAGGCGAGCCCCGGCCTGCGCGCGGTGTTTGCACGCATCACGCAGCTCGGCGAAGGCGGGCTTTATCTCGTGCCCCTCGGACTCGTCCTCCTCGCGGCGCTGTGGCGACGGCGCGCGGCTTTGGCGTGGCGGACCGCTTACGTCTTCGCCGCCATTGCCGTTTCCGGCTTGATCGGGGATGTCATAAAACCGGTCTTCGGGCGCGCCCGGCCCGAGCTTCTCTTCGCGCAGAACCTCTTCGGCTTCACCTGGGTCGGCCCCCATGCCGACCGCTGGTCCTTTCCCTCTGGCCATTCAAGCACGGTGATGGCGCTGGCGGTCTCGCTCTATGTGATCTATCCGCCCGCTTGGCCGGCCTATGCAATGCTGGCGCTCGCGGTGATGGCGAGCCGCGTGATCATCGACGCGCATTATTTGAGCGACGTAATCGCGGGCGCCTATCTCGGTCTCGTGACGGCTTGGGCCTTGGCGGCCGCCGCCCGATCCCGCGGCATCCCGCTCGCGCTCGAAACCAGGACGGCGAGGCTCAGCCATAGCCCTTGAAGCCGTAGAGGACGCGCACGTCGTAGCTGCGTTCCTGACCGCCGCCCAAGGGGATGATGATGTGGCTGACCGGACCCGAGGATCGGAACCGCGCGACGATCGCGTCGATGCTGTTGCGATAGCTGACGAGCACGAAATTGTCGCCGATATAGCGGCTCGGATCGGCGGTCAGATCGAACTGGTCGTGGATCCCGCCCATCGCGTTCCATTTGAGCGAGTCGAAGGGGTGCGGCGTGACGTAATAGATCAGCGCCGCCTGCAGCTCGCGATCATCGGTCATGAGATGGGTTCCCGGATTTTGCCGCAGCATCTGGCCGACGGTCGCGCCCAGAATCCGCCAGCCGCGCAGCCGGTGCAGCACATCGTATTTCGCCGGTAGATCGTAGCCCATGGCATGGGCCGCAGGCTTGGCCTCGGCCAGCCCCGTCACCACGACGCAATGCAGCACGACCGAGACCCAGACCAGCACGCGCTGCCCTTCGGCGATGAGGAGAGCGACCACGAGTATGACGGCCGAGATATAAACCGGCGCCGCCCAATTGGGCTCGGCGCGCGAGAGAAAGCTCACGACGAGCATCATCGCGAGCGTCGGCAGCGCAAAAAAAGCCAGCATCGCCTCGCGGCGCTCGCGCAGCGTGCGGCGGGCGAGGAGGACGAAGGTCAGGAGGGCGGCAAAGAAAATCGGGCCGAACACGCCGAATTGCGAGGCGAAAAACGCCAGGAACTTGCTCGGATGAATAAGCGTCCCGCCGAGCGCGGCATTGGCCTCGGTGTGATGGTAGGAGACGAAGTGGTTGGCATAGTTCCAGACAAAATTCGGCGAATAGATTGCCAACGCGAGCAGCACTGCGCCGGCGAATCGCGGCAGATGCCGGCGCTCGTCGCGCCAGGACAGGAGGAAGAGCAGCGCCGAGATGAGCCAATAGGCCATCGCGTATTTGGCGAGGAGCCCTGCACCGGCAGCCGCGCCCACGGCCCACCACCAGCGCGCGCCGTCCGGCTCGCGCGCGCGGATAAACGCGTAAAGCGCAATCGCCCAGCAGAACAGCAGAGGTGCATCGGTCGAGATGATGATCGATGAGGCCCAGACCCCCGGCAGGGTGGCGTAGGCGACCGACGACCAGAACGCCACCCGCGCATCATAGAGGCGCTGCGCCAGCGCGTAGATCATCAGCGCGGTGCCGAAATGCAACAGTGGTGCGCTCAGCCGCACGGCGAGCTCGTTGTCGCTGGCGGTGAGCCAGGTCGTCAGCGCGATCAGCCAGGCGACCAAAGGCGGCTTCGAGTAATAGCCCCAGGCGGGCTTCAGCGACCAAAGCCAGTATTGCGCCTCGTCGGGGTAGAGATCGGTCGCGCCCGAGGCGATCCAGAGCAGCCTGACCAATGTCAGCGCGAAGACGATGAAGACAGCGAGGCGAAAGCTCCGCTCCTGATCTGCCGGCTTTCGCGCTTCGATGCCCAAGGCCATGACGCGGCGGACATTAGCCGAGGCGAAGCGGACGCCCAAGCGCTTGCGGCCTGCGGTTTCTTGACGCGACGGCGCAGTAGCAATCGCGGCTTCGGCTTGCTAGATCAGAGCCGCTGCCATGCTGCGGATCGAAACCTTCAACAACAGCCGGGGCGGCAACGCCTTCTTCAAGGCGCTGACGCATCCTTTGGCGGCCCGGGCCATGCCCGACCTGATGCACCGGCTCGACGGGCTCCGAGTCGCGGTTTACGACGTCGAAGGCCAAGCCGATTCGGTGGCCGAACTTTACCCGCTCGGCGGCCTCAACCTCGCCGGGTGCTTTGTCCAGGACGTCGCCGCCATCGGCAGGACGGTGCTGGGACGCAAGGCTCAGCCTGTCACCGAGCTCAAGGATTTGCACGCCGGCGCGGTCTTGATCGTGGCCTTCGACGCCGAGCGGGCGATCGGCCATATCCGCCACTTGCTGCCGCCAAGGGCCGAGGTGCTGAGCCTCGACGCGTTGCGGCTGCCGCCGCACATGGTCCCGAGCGCGCGGCGCTATCTCGATCCGCTCAACTTCGCCACCAATTTCGTGTTCTTTCGCGAACAGGACGGTCTATCCACCCGCCTCGTCAGCGCCAATTACTGGTCCGGCTATGGCGCGCAGGCGCTTTCGCTGTGGCTCTTGCTGTTCGACGAATCCGGCAAGCCGATCGCCGAATGGGAGGAAAAGGTCGCGCCCGGGCTCGGCAGCATCGTCATCGACAGCGCCGCGGTCAGGCGGCGCTTCGGGCTGCCCGAATTCACCGGGCAGCTCTTTCTCCACGCCGTCGGCGCGGTCGGCCACGATATCGTCAAATATGCGCTCGACATCTATGGCAGCAAAGCGGGCGAGCACAGTTTTTCCTGCACCCACGACGCCAATTCCTGGCCGGCCGATTACTATGCCGGGCTGCCGGCACCCGATGCGAGCGAGACCGTCACGCTGTGGATTCAGAACAGCCAGCCCTGTCCGATCCCGTCCGGCGCGATCGGACTCAATCTGATGGGCGACCAGCGATCCTATCGCCTCGATCAGGCGATCGCGCCATTCGCGACCTTGGCGCTCGATGTCGCAAGCCTCATGCCGCAAGCGCGCTGGCCGCAGCAGATCGAGATCGAGGCCGGCAAATACATGGTCCGGCCGCGCTACGAGGTGACGGCGCGGGGCCGGCGGCGCATCGCCCATGTGAATGTGGAACGCACGGATTTGCGGCCCGATCCGAAGCTTGCCGAGCTCGGCAAGCTTTTCGGCAAGGGCTTTCTCCTGCCTGCGCCGATCCTGCCGACCGGACGCTGGCAATCCGTCGTCCTGCCGACGCCGATGGCTCGCAGCCAAGCGGAGCTTCCCATCGCGCTTGTGGTTTATGACGCCTCCGGCCGGGAGATTGCGCGTCACGCCTTCGGACGCCTGGCGCGCAACCGATCGATCGCGCTCGAGATCGACGATGTTCTGGATGCGCGCCAGCGCGACGTTCTTGCCGAGCTTGGCGGCCATATGGAGCTGATCTACGACTTCGCCGCGGGCGGCGAGGGCGATGGCTGGCTGCATGCGCTCTTCCGTTACCGCGACCGCCGCAGCTTTCATGCCGCCGAGACCAGCTTCGGCGCGCATGTCTTCAACACGGTGCTGACCTACAAGGGCGAGCCGCAATCCTACGCTGGAGCCGCACCGGGCCTCTCAACCCGGCTGTTCCTGCGCCTGGGCACCGAGCCCAACGACACGCTCTGCCATCTGATTTATCCGGCCTCAACGCCGTGGCACCAAGCGAGCGACACGAGCCTTATTCTTCATGATGGGAGCGGCGCCGAAATCGCGCGCCGATCGCTCGGCATTCCTTGCTCGGGCTCGCGCTTCTGGCGCTATCATGAGATGTTCGGGCCCGATGCCCGTGCGCGCGCCGGCGCCAATGCCTATATCGTCATTCGCGATTTGAGCTGCCGGCTTTTCGGCTATCATGGGGTTTTGAACGCCGAAGGCGGATTCAGCCTCGACCACATGTTCGGATTCTGATGAGCGAGCGCATTTACACGAGATTTCTCATCATCGGCGCGGGGCCCGCAGGCTACACGGCGGCGATTTATGCCGCGCGCGCCAATCTCAACCCGGTTCTCGTCCAGGGCCTTCAGCCCGGCGGCCAGCTCATGATCACCACCGATGTGGAGAACTATCCCGGCTTCGCCGAGGTGATCCAGGGCCCCTGGCTGATGGAGCAAATGCAAAAACAGGCCGAGCATGTCGGCGCGCGGATGATCGGCGACATCATCGTCTCGTGCGACCTGTCGCGCCGGCCTTTCACCTGCGTCGGCGATTCGGGCGACATCTATATTGCCGAGGCGATCGCCATCTGCACCGGCGCCCAGGCGCGCTGGCTCGGCATTCCGGGCGAGGAGAAGCTTCGCGGCTTCGGCGTCTCGGCATGCGCGACCTGCGACGGATTTTTCTTCCGCGGCCGCGAGGTGGCGGTCATCGGCGGCGGCAACACCGCGGTCGAGGAAGCGCTCTACCTCACCCATCACGCGAAAAAGGTCACGGTGATCCATCGCCGCGACAAGTTTCGCGCCGAGCAGATCCTGCAAGCCCGGCTCTTTGCCAATCCGAAGATCGCGGTGATCTGGGACAGCGTGGTCGAGGAGATATTGGGCGCGGACGCGCCGCCTCATGTCACCGGCGTCAGGGTGAAAAACCTCAAGACCGGCGCGTCGAGCGATCTCGGCTTCGATGGGGTGTTCGTCGCCATCGGCCATGATCCGGTGACGCAAATGTTCAAAGGTCAGCTGCCTTTGGACGAGGGCGGCTATATCCTGACCAAGCCCGATTCGACCGCCACCGCGATCCCCGGCGTGTTCGCGGCTGGCGACGTCCGTGACAAGGTCTTTCGCCAGGCCGTGACCGCGGCGGGTATGGGCTGCATGGCGGCTTTGGAGGCGGAGAAGTTTCTCGCTTCCGCCCCGGCCACCGCGCTGAGCCCGGCGGAATAGGCGAGCGCCATGAGCTCGCCCATGGATTGGGACAAGCTGCGCGTCTTTCATGCGGTCGCCGAGGCCGGCAGCTTCACCCATGCCGGCGAAGCGCTCAATCTGAGCCAGTCGGCGGTGAGCCGGCAAATCAGCGCGCTCGAGGAAAGCCTCTCCGTGCCGCTGTTTCATCGCCATGCCCGCGGGCTCATCCTCACCGAGCAAGGCGATCTGCTCTATCGCACGGCGCGCGAGGTGTTTGCCAAGCTTGCCATGACCGAGGCGATGCTGTCGGAATCGAAGGACCGGCCCAAAGGCCCTTTGAAGGTCACGACCACGGTCGCCTTCGGTTCGGCCTGGCTGACGCCGCGCATCCGCGAGTTCCTCGACCTTTATCCCGAGATTCAGGTGACGGTCGTGGTCGACGACACCGAGCTCGACCTGTCGATGCGCGAGGCGGATGTGGCGATCCGGATGACGCCGCCGCGCCAGCCTGATCTGGTGCAGCGCCATCTGATGACGGTGCGCTATCACGCCTATGCCTCGCCCGAATATCTGAAAAAGCACGGCACGCCGCAGCGGCCCGAGGATCTCGACAAGCATCGCATCATCATCTACGGCACCGACGCCCATCCGCCGATCCGCAATTCGAGCTGGCTGCTCGAGGCCGGCGCGCGGCCGGGCTTCGAGCGGCATCCGATTCTGGCGATCAACAACCTCTACGCCATCCTGCGCGCGCTCGAATCGGGGGTGGGCATCGCCTCGCTGCCGAGCTTCATGGAAGCGGAGGGCAATGGGCTCGTGCGGGTTCTGCCTGATCTGCTCGGCGGCGAATTCGAGGCTTTCTTCGTCTATCCGGAAGAGCTCAGAAGCTCGAAGCGCATTGCGGTCTTCCGCGACTTTCTGTTGCGCAAGGTCGGTGAAGGCAAGAACGGCAATTAGGCTTCGATAACGAATCGAATGGACGCCGCGGCGGCGGGCGCTGCCTCAGTCAAGCGGACGCGACCCGTCCGGCGTCGGCACGTCGCAAGCGCTCAAAGTCACGCCAACCATGTTGTAAAAGCCGATCGAGAAGATGAGCTCGATCAGGACCGGCTCACCCAGCATGGCCTTGGCGCGCGCGTAGCTCGCCTCGCTAAGCCCGTGCTTCTCCATGATCTCGGTCGTGATGTCATAGACGAGCTGTTCGTCGGCGCGGGCAAAGTCGGGGGTTCGGCGCGTCCGGATCGCTTCCACGGAAGCCGCCGGAATCCCCATCTCTTTGGCGCGCGCGCCATGCGCCCACCAGGCGAATTGGGCCGACCAGCGGCGGATCACCACCAGGGTCATCAACTCGAAGAGCCGCCTCTCGAGCTTTCCCTGCCGGCGTTGCGCGACGAAAAGATCGACAATCGCCGGACCAATTCCCGGCATGCGGAGCCAAACCGAAAACGGCCCGCCGAGCCCGTTATGCGCGATGACGGTGCGCAGCTTGTCGAGCGCGCGGCGCTGCTCCAGGTCGAGATCGGCTTCCGTGAAATCGGAGAGACGGCTCATCGCGGTGGTTCCTCCCGGTCGGTTCGCGCTGCCTTGGGCGCCCGGCACGATGCCATATCGGATGCGATCCGTCGCTCGAAAATCCATCGCGCGCTTCGTCATCCCCGCGTCAGCGATGCATATTTTGCAAAGGAGGCAACCGGAATTTCGTGTGGCGCCGCTGTCGAGCGCGCCGCATGTTTATTGGTGCACGGTCGCGATTCGTCGCGGCCCGCGTATTTCCGGCTCGGCTAACCGGAAAGAGGGTCCTTGGATCCTTGCGTCGTAAGACGTATAGCCTCCCTGTTCAAACTGGCCCCGGCATCGCGTCGGGGCTTTTTCTTTGGCGGCGCAATCGTGCAAGGTGCAATAAATCGTGGGTTTTTGTGCCTTCGCCGCTGCGCTGGCCCCCTCGCCCCGGCCCCGTTATGATCGCTACTCAGGGAGGCTTCGCCGCAAATGATCGGCATCAGCAATCTTTCGATGAGCTATCGCAGCGGGCATAGCGCGCATCCCGCGGTCAACGGTATTTCGCTTCAGGCGCGCCAAGGCAGCTTCTACACGCTGCTCGGACCATCGGGCTGCGGCAAGACCAGCCTGTTGCGCTGCGTCGCCGGGCTCGAGCAGCCGGACGAAGGCGAGATCGCCATTGGCGGTGAAACTGTTTACTCAAGCCAACGGAATATCTTCGTCCCGCCGCATCGCCGCCGCATCGGCATGGTGTTTCAGTCCTATGCCATCTGGCCGCACATGACCGTGTTCGAGAATGTCGCGTTTCCGCTGCGGCATATGCGCCCGCGTCCCGGTAAGGCCGAGATCAAGGAACGTGTGCTCGCCGCGCTCGCTCTCGTAAAGCTCGCCGGGCTCGAAGAGCGCCCTGCCCCGTTCCTCTCGGGCGGCCAGCAGCAACGTCTCGCCCTGGCGCGCGCGCTAGTGGCGGAACCGCGCGTGCTTCTGCTCGACGAGCCGCTGTCCAACCTCGACGCGAAACTGCGCGAGGAGATGCGGCTCGAAATCCGGCAAATGGTCGAGCGGCTCGGCGTCACCACCCTGTTCGTCACCCACGAGCAGATCGAAGCGCTGACCATGTCCGACGTCATGGCGGTCATGAAGGATGGGCAGATCGTGCAGGAAGGCCCGCCGGAAACGATCTACCGCGAGCCGTCCGAGGTCTTCGTCGCCGACTTCATCGGCAGCTCGAATTTCCTACGCGGCGAACTGCGCGCCGCGGACGGCGACAAGGCGCCCGGATTCGCCCAGGTCGCCACGCCGATCGGCACCATCGAGTGCCGGCTCGAGCGCGGCCTCGCGGGGGGCGAGACTGTCAGCGTCGCGATCAGGCCCGAGCACATCGTGCTGCTCGGCGCTGCCGACGGGCCGGGCGTCAACCGGTTCGACGGTGCGGTCGAAACGGTGACCTTCCTCGGCAACCGCTACGATTGCCGGATCGCCATCGGCAGCGAGCGGCTGCGGGTCCAGCTTCCGCCCACGGCGCGGATTGAAACTGGCGCGCATGTTCGCGTGGAGCTTCCTCCCGAACAGTGTCTCGCGCTGCGTCCCTGAGCTGGCAACGCCTATGGACACGCAGGAGGTTCGCAGCCGCACCGCCGATCCGGTCGTGACCGAGATCGTGCGCAACGCGGTGATCGCGGTGACCGAGGAAATGAAGACCAACCTCATGCGCACCGCCTACAACATCATCATCTACGAGGCCCTCGACTTCACCACCGGGCTCTTCACCGTGAAGGGCGAGACCGTATCGATCGGCTTGGGCCTGCCCATGTTCATTCGCGGCATGGCCGAGACGGTCAAGGCGAAGATCCGGCATTTCGGCCTCGAGACCATGAAGCCGGGCGACATCTATGTGACGAACGACGCCTATACGACCGGCAGCCATCTCAACCACGTGACCCTCACCCTGCCGATCTTCCACCGCGGCGTTTTGAGCGGCTTCGCCTGCTGCATGGCGCATTGGCTCGATATCGGCGGCGCGCTGCGCGGCGCCGGCACGGACATCTATGCCGAGGGTATCCAGATTCCGATCGTCAAATATCAGGACCAGGGCCGAATCAACCAGGATCTGCTCGACATCATCCGCATGAACGTGCGCATCCCCAGCCGCGCGATGGGCGATCTGCGCGCGCAAGTGGCGGCCGTGAAGACCGGCGAGCGGCGCTTCCTCCAGCTCCTCGACCGCTATGGCCGCGAGAACGTGCTCGATGCCATTGCCACGGTGATGGACCATTCCGAAGCCAAGGCGCGGGCGCGGACGCGCACGATCCCGGACGGCGTCTACGAGGCTGAAAGCTTCATGGACGATGACGGCGTCGATCTCGCGCGCAAGGTGCCGATCAAGGTCAGGGTCGAGGTCGCCGGCGATCAGATGACGATCGATCTCTCGGACGTGTCCTCGCAGGTCCGCGGCTTTTACAATTCCGGCCAGACCACCGGCTATGGCTGCACCCAGGTCGCCTATAAATGCGTGACCTCGCCGACGGATTACCCGGTCAATGACGGCTCGTTCCGCAGCCTCAAATCGATCGTTCCCGCCGGCAAGGTGGTGAGCGCCGTGCGCCCGGCGCCGATGCGCAAATGGATGACCTACCCGATGACCGTGATCGACACGGTGTTCAAGGCGCTGGCGCCGGCGATTCCCGACCGCGTCATCGCCGGGCATCACGCGGATCTCCTCTCCGTCAATGTCCACGGCATCAATCCCAAGACCAAGGAGTTCTTCATCGGTGGGACCTCGCTCCCGGGCGGCGGCTGGGGCGCCAAGCGCAACGAAGACGGCATCTCGGCGACCGTGTGCATCAATGACGGCGACACGCATAACAGCCCCAACGAGCAGACCGAGGCAAAATTTCCGATCGTGGTCGAGAGCTATTCGCTGATCCCGGATTCGGGCGGCGCCGGCAAATTCCGCGGCGGGCTCGGGGTCGAGCGCGTGTCCCGGGCGCGCTCGCCGATCACCGTCAACAGCCAGATCGACCGCGTTCACTGCAAGCCTTGGGGGCTCGATGGCGGCCGGGAGGCGAGCGGCAATGCGCTTGCCATCCGCATCGACGGCAAATGGCAAGAGGATTTCCCCAACGCCAAGTTCATTTTCGAGCTGAAGAAGGACGGCGATGCGTTCCGCGTGCGCTCGGGTGGTGGCGGCGGCTACGGCAAGCCGTGGGAGCGCGCCGTCGCCGCGGTGCAGAGCGATGTGCGGCAAGGCTACGTCTCCGTTGCGGCCGCGGCCGAGCTTTATGGCGTGATCATCGATCCCGAAACATTCGTTGTGGACGAAGCGGCGACGGCGAAAAAGCGCGAGCGGCTCAGCGCCGCCATGCATTCCTAGCGCCCGAGCGTCAGGTGGCGCGGGTTTGCTTCCCCGCCGCGTTCGCGCGCAGCCTCTCGAATAGTTCCATATTGGCGCAGAAATTCCGGTAGCCGGCGCTGTCCGCCGCCGGGTCGTCGAGCCAGTGCCGGCAGCGACGGCGCGATCGGCACGAGGCGCAGCCGCGCTCGAGCGCAGAGCGCGAGCGCGGATCGAGCGTCGCGATGTCGAGGCCGAGACGTCGCGCCATGGCGGGAAGCAGCCGGCCCGCGACAGGATAGCCCGCGATGATTTGCGCGAGTTCCGCGCGGGTGACGCCGATATCGGCGAGAACCGTATCGAGCCCGCCCCGGCGATCGAGATCGGCGATTTCCGCGCGCAGCGCCGCGCGCTTTGTGATGTCGGAAAAGATTTGGCGGATCTCGCCGATCGCCCGGCCGATCGCGCCGGCGTAGCCTCTGTGCGGCGAGTCCATCGCACGATCGAGCTGTCCCATGACGCCGCTCCTCAAAGTTTTACATGACCGAGGCTTAGCGCCCGCCAGCCGTCCCTCTGTTGACGCAGGTCAATTTCGTCTTGGCTGCGGCAATTGGCGCAGATTCTCGGGCATTTTCCGCTCCGGCGCTCCCGCCATCGCGGCCCGCGCTTCGCCTTGGCTGGCCCGGCTCGCCGGTCGTATCATTACTGACGCACGATCTCGCGTGCGCGACCCGAACTCGTGGAGGAGATGCTCATGTCCAAATATCTGGTCCAAGCGTCCTATACCGCTGACGGGGTGAAGGGTCTTGCCAAGGACACGGCTTCGGGCCGCAGGGCGGCGGTGGTACACGCCATCGAATCGCTCGGCGGCAAGCTCGAGAATATGTATTTTTCATTCGGCGAATACGACGTTCTTGCGATCCTCGACCTGCCGGACAACGCGGCGGCGGCGCGCTTTGCGTTGCGCGCGGCGAGCACCGGCCAGGTCAGCGTGAAGACGACGCCCCTGCTCACACCCGAAGAAGTCGACAAGGCGCTGTTGAAGACCGTCGACTACCGCGCGCCGGGCGAGGCGCGCTGAACCGCCCGATCATTGCGTGAGCTTTCGAGCCCCGCTTCGGCGGGGCTTTCTTTCGTCTCCCGGATGACGGATTTTCGCGCGGACCGGGTTACGGCGGATCGGTTTTCGCCCTAGATTGCTCGCGATGACAAGGATGGTGTTCATGCAAGCTCGACGGTTTCTTTCCCTGATCTTCATCCTCGGCTTTGTTCTGGTCGGTGCCCCGCGGGCCGAGGCGGCGCCGGATCCCGCCACGCTTCTCAAGAGCGTCAGTAACCAGGTGCTGCAGATCTTGAGCGACAAGCAGCTACCCGCGGCCGATCGCAAGAAGCGCTTCGAGGCGCTGGTCGACGAATATTTCGATATGCCTCGCATCGCGCGCTTTGTATTGGGGCCCTATTGGCGGAGCGCGAGCGACGACGAGCGTCAGCAATTCACCGCCGCGTTTCGCGTCTACATGATCAACTTCTATTGGGGGCGGTTCCAGGAATATGCCGGGCAGAGCATCCGGGTGCTGGGCCAGCAGCCGCAATCCGGCACCATCACCATCGTCAACACGGAGATCGTCCAGCCTTCGGGCCAGCCGCCGGCGAAGGTTGATTGGACCGTGGCGAATGAACACGACCAGAACAAGATCATCGACGTGAGCATCGCGGGAATCAGCCAGGTGCTGACCTACCGGCAGGAATTCGCATCGGTGATCGAGCGCAACAACGGCAAGGTCGGCGCTCTCATCGACGAGATCAACCGCAAGATCAAAGGCTGAGGCAAAGCGAGGGGCGGCCATGCTGATCGTCGACGCGCATGTTCATCTTTGGGCGAACAGCAAGCCCAATCCCGGCCATCGCCAAGTGTCGGAATTGACCGCCGAGCAGCTGCTCAAGGAGATGGACCAGGCCGGGGTCGACGCGGCTGTGATCCAGCCGCCCAATTGGGATCCAACCTCGAACGAGGTTGCAGTTGAAGCCGCGCGGCGCCATCCCAAACGCTACGCCGTGCTCGGATGGCTTCCCTTGGATAAGCCCGAAAGCCGCACCCTGATCGATGGCTGGAACAAGCGGCCGGGCATGCTCGGGCTGCGCTTCACCTTTCTGCTGCCGCATCAGCAGAGCTGGCCGAGCGACGGGACCATGGACTGGCTCTGGCCCGCGGCGGAAAAGGCCGGTCTGCCGGTGGCCCTCGGCGCGGCGAATTTCCTGCCGCTCGTCGGCAAGGTCGCCGAGCGGCATCCGTGCCTGCGCCTGGTGATCGACCATCTCGGCCTGCCGGCCCGGATGAAGGACGAGGCTGCCTTCGCCAATCTTCCGGCCGTGCTTGCTCTCGCCAAGCACCCGAATATCGCGATCAAAGCGACCGGCGCCGCCGGCTACTCGAGCGAGCCCTACCCTTTTCGGAACGTTCATGCCCCCTTGAAGGCGATCTATGAGGCCTTTGGCCCGGAGCGCATGTTCTGGGGCACAGACATTACACGCATGAGCTGCTCGTGGCGGGAATGCCTCACCCTCTTCACCGAAGAATTGACCTTCCTCTCGGCGCGCGACAAGGAGCTCATTATGGGTGAAGCGCTCTGCCGCTGGCTGGGCTGGGACCTCGCGCGCTCGGCCTGACGAACGGGCTGAAAGCGGCGTTCTACAGCGAACGGTTCAAGATCCAGGCGAGACGCACGCCGGCGCGGCGCAACCGGTCGCGCATCACCTCTTGCGCGCCCGATTCGTAGCCGCTGGTCAGAACGCCGCTGCGCGGCAAATAGCGGTAGACGAAGCTCTTGGCGATCGCGTGGCTCTCATTGGCCCAATCCGTGGGCGAGCCCTTTTGCCATTCGCGCCGCTCGCTGTCGGAGATCGAGCCCGCGAGCGCGGTTGCCACCTCGCGCAAATCGTCGGAATCGTCGGCCACGGCATCGTCCCAAACCTGGCGCAGATTGGTGCGCCGGCCCTCATCCACCAGTATGACGCGCGCGCCGCCATGATCGCCATTGTCCGCGACCCGCAAGGGCTGGTGAACATCGGTCGCGAGGCAAACCACGAATTTGAGCGCTTCAAGCCGGCGTTCGGCAGGCGCGGTCTTGTCGCGCAAAACGGCGATGAAATGATCGAGCTTGGCGACGATGCAGGCGCCGTTATGGCAATCGCGAGCCGCGCTGTAGGCCGTGGCGCCGAGCGGAATCCCAACCTCGCGCCAGTGCGCCGAGGAGCGGTCCGGACTGCCTGCCGTGCCATCGAGCCCGGGGACTGTGTCGAGCGAGGCGAGATTATCGACCGCCAGCAGCGCCTGCAGCCGCGCGGCCGTCCGCTGATCGAGGAAATGTTCGGCGATCGTGGCGACGATGCGCTGACCGGGCTCGCTGTCAGCGCGCGCCGCGCCCGCCAGCAGCCAAAGCGCGAGCGGCAGCAGCGCCAGGCCAGCCCAGCCGGTGCCGCGGCAGCGCCGCGCAACCGACCGCATCGAAGCAATAGAGAAATCGAAGCGCATGCATCCGTTCAAGGAGGATTAACGTCCTTGTCCTGCTCAGCTTCGCAAGCGGCTCCGCGCCGCGCCGAAGATGTTGCACGCCCGCGGTAAAGTCGCGGTAAGCGGGCGGGCGCAGCCGGCCGCCAACGAGGCCGCTCTGGCCGTGCTAAGTTTGGGCCATGAAGCAGGTACCGGTCCTGATCGCCGGCGCCGGACCGGTCGGGCTGAGCCTCGCCGCCGATCTCGCTTGGCGTGGCATCGCATGCCTGATCGTCGATCCGCTGAGCGCCGTGCATCCGCATCCGCGCGCGATCTCGATCGGGGTCAGGACGATGGAGCATTTCCGCCGCCTTGGCCTCGATCAAAAGACCATCGCGGTTGGCGTGCCGCGAGATCGGCCGCTCGACGTGGTCTATGTCACGCGCATGCTCGGCCGGGAGATCTTCCGCTTTCCGATCCCCTCGATCGATGCGTTGGCGCGGCGCGATCCCTCCTTGTTGCGGACGATCCCGGAAATCAGCGCCTCGCCCTATTACAAGACCTGGACGGCCCAGACGCCGCTCGAGCGCATGCTGCGCGCGCATATCGCGGAATTGCCGCTTTGCGAGGCACGCTATGGCTGGCGGCTCGCCTCTTTCGCCGAGGGCCGCGACGGCGTGATCGCGGGCGTGGTCGAGACGGCGACCGGCCGCGAGGAAAGCGTGGCGGCGGACTATCTCGTCGGCTGCGACGGGGCGACCAGCACGGTGCGCGCGGGGCTGCGAATCCCGTATGGCGGCCGCGGCACGCTGGGCGAGGCTTGCGGCATCTATTTCAGGGCAAAGCATCTGGACCGCCATCTCGGCGAGCAGCCTGGCGTCATGTATTGGATTCTCGCGCCCGGCTGCGGCGGGGTCATCTATACCATCGATGGCGGCGACGAATTCGTCTTCAACCGGTATTTCGCGCGCGGCGAGACGGCCGATTCGGGCGATCCGGCGGAGCTCGTGCAACGCGCCATCGGCGCTCCGATCGAGATCGACATTCTGTCGGTTCAGAACTGGTTGCCGCGCCAGCTCGTGGCCGAGAGCTACGGCACGTCGCGCTGCTTTCTCGCCGGCGATGCCTGCCATCTCTTCGTTCCGACCGGCGGTTTCGGCATGAACACCGGCATCGGCGATGCGGTCGATCTCGCCTGGAAGATCGAAGCCGTGCTCAAAGGCTGGGGCGGGGCGCATCTCCTTGCCAGCTATGAGCGCGAGCGCCGCCCGATCGGCCTTGGCAACACGCTCGAAGCGGCCGACAACTACGCGAAAAGCGGCGAGATCTTTTTGCAGCCCGCCACTATCGAGGACGATGGCGCGGCCGGCGAGGCGGCGCGCGCCGCGGTCGCGGCCATGCTGCCGCCCAAGATCAAGCATTTTGCCCCGATCGGCGTGCATCTCGGCTATTGCTACGAGGACTCGCCGATCATCGTCCCGGACGGAACCAAGCCGCCGCCTTTCGAGAGCGCGCGCTATCACCCGACGGCGCGGCCGGGGCATCGCGCGCCGCATGCCTGGCTCGACCGCGACCGCTCGACGCTCGATTTGTTCGGGCGCGGCTTCTGCCTGCTGCGTTTTGCCGGCGCCCCCGACGCAAGCGCGCTGCGACAGGTGGCGGCGCAGATTGGCATGCCGCTCACGGAGGTGTTTCTCAATGATCCCGCGATCGCCGCGCTTTACGAGAAGAAGCTCGTGCTCGTGCGCCCGGACGGACATGTTGCCTGGCGCGGCGACGCAGCGCCCGCCGAACCGCGCGGGCTCATCGACACGGTTCGCGGCGCAGTGCCACAATGACAACGGGGAGGAGACCAGCATGACCAAATCGATCGAGCACGTGCATTGGCCCAATGCGCCGCAAATCTGGATGCCCTATGCGCCCGCAATCAAGGTCCGCGGCGGCACGACGGTTTATCTCGCCGGCGTGACGGCGGCGCCGGTCTATCATCACCACCCGCATCGGCCGGAGGAGTTCGACCGCATGCCGCGCGACATGGAAGGCCAGGCGCGCGCCGCGCTCGACAATTTGACGCGCGGGCTCGATGCCGTGGGCGCAAGCTTTGCGGATATCGTCACCGCCGACCGGTTCGTTACCGACTTGACCGATCAGGACGCGCTCAACCGCGTCTGGGCGGAGTATTTCCGCGACGCCAAGCCGGCGACCACGACGGTTCAGGTGGTGCGGCTCGCGACCGATCCGCGCTGCCTCATCGAGATCAACGCGATCGCGGTGATCGACTGAGCGCGGCCGCGGATAGAGCGCACGACGCTCAGTGCCACGGCGTCAAAACGCCGCTTCCGCCCCATAAAGCCAGGCGAGGGTCTCGTACCAATCGGCCGAGCTCTTGGCGCGCATGATGGCATTGCGCAGCGCCGCGTGGTTGCCGGCCGGATGATAGATGTGCTCGCCAATCGCGCGCGACTGCAGTTGCACCCTTGTCGTGCGCAAGAGGCGCTTGGCGAGATAGCGCTTCAGCGCCGCTTCGATATTGTCCTTGCGCTCGCCCATCTCCGTAGCGAGACAGACCGCGTCCTCCATGGCGACGCAAGCACCCTGCGCCATGTATTGCAGCATCGGATGCGCCGCGTCGCCCAACAGCGCCACCCTGCCGTCGATCCAGTTCGGCACCGGCTCTCGGTCGCACAGCACCCAGAGTTTCCAATCGCTGCCATGTCGAATGATCTTGCGCGCGCGCTCGTTGATATGCTCGAAGCCCTTCATCACCTCGTCCATCGAGACGGGCTTGCCGGCCACCGGCTCGGGCGCATCGTTGTGGTAGGTGACGACCAGATTGAACACCTTCCAGCCTGACAAGGGATAATGGACGATGTGGCATTTGGGTCCAGCCCACAGCGTCGCCGCGTTCCAGCGCAAATCCTCGGGCATCTGCTCGGTCGGAATGACCGAGCGATAGGTGGTGTGGCCGGAAACGCGCGGCGGACCGTCGCCGACCACCTGCCCGCGCACCGCCGACCACAGCCCGTCGGCGCCGATCAGCGCCGCACCGGCGACGCGCTCGCCCGAGGCAAGCAGCGCAGTCACGCGCGCGCCGTCCTGCTCGTAGCCAGCGACCTGGCTCGACACGCGCAGCTCGATGCGCGGCTGCTCGCGGCAGGCCTGGAGCAGCACGCCATGCAGATCGCCGCGATGCACGACCGCGTAAGGATTGCCGAAGCGTGCGCGGAACGCCTCGCCAAGGTCGATTGCGGTGATGTCCTCGCCGGTGATGGCATCCATCAGGCGCAGCTGGTCGATATAGACCGCCATCGCACGCGCGGCCGGCCCTACGCCCAGCCGGTCGAAGGCATGGAACGCGTTGGGGCCGAGCTGAATCCCGGCGCCGATCTCGCCCAAGGCAGCGGCCTTTTCGAGTACCGTGACGGCAAAGCCCGCCCGCGCCAGCCCGAGCGCTGCCGACAGCCCGCCGATGCCGCCGCCCGCGATCAAGATCGAGCGGCCATTCGCGTGTTCCGTTCCCATGGCGTGCCTCCTCACTCAGCACCCGGACGTGCCGCCTTCGCTGCTTTGCCCGTGCGGCGCGGCGGACGCGCGGTTTCGTGGTTGAGATCGACCAGATTGACGAGCAGCCGGATCAGCGCGCGTCGATCCGCGGCATCCAAGGGCGCGAGCATGCGGAGTTGTGCGCGCTCGACCGCGGGCGTCGCGGCGTCGAGAAGCGCGCGGCCGGCTGCCGTCAACGACAGCAGCTTCGCGCGGCTGTCGCTTTCGCTCGGCCGGCGCTCGATATAGCGCTTGGCCTCGAGCCGTCCGATCACGCTGCCGAGGGTCGAGCGATCGAACGCCACCAGCGACGACAGGCGCGTCGCATCGATGCCCGGGCGAGCGCCAATTGCGACCAGCGCCGCGTATTGCACCGGCGTCAGGTCGAAATTCGCGCATTCCTCGAGGAAGATCGCCACCGCGATCTGCTGCATTCGGCGAATCAAATGGCCTGGCTTGCGGTAGAGTTCATCCATCTCCATCGCGCGTGCCTTTCGAGAATCGGAGCCGAGATGAACCGTATACTGATATTCAGTATACTGTCAATATCGAACGAACGTCAGATTTGCCAGCGGAGCCAGAGATGATCGAGCGACACCGGGCCGCCGCCGGCGCAGGCGAAATAGAGCGCGATCGCGCCCCACATGGCCGGGTATTCGAGGCCGAGCCTGTTCCAGAAATAACCGTCGAAGCGCGCATGGTCATAGGCCGCGCCAACAAAGAAGATGAAGATCAACAGGGCCGCCGGGCGGGTGAAAAGGCCGAGAGCAAGGGCGGGCCCGGCGACGAACTGCACCAGTGCGATGACCGGAAGCCAGAGACGCCCGGGCCGGAAGCCAGAACGCTCGATCCCCTGGGCCAACAGCGCCGGGCTGAGAATGCGCGAGCCGGAATTCGGGAAACAGCCGAAAAAAGCCCTCAGCCCGTGAGGGATGAGCGCTAGGCCACAGATCGCGCGCAACAACGCTTCGGCAAATGGAGCGGCCGCTGCGTAAAAGGGCCCGAGCGCCGGCCAGGCGAGTTCCATGCGCGGACCCGCCGCCCTCAGTCAGGCCCTTGAAATACCGAGCCTATTTGTAAACGGGCTTGCCGAGATAGATTTGCGAGGAATCCGTCGCCGCGCCGACCGTGGCGCCGCCCGCCGCGCCGACCAGCGCGCCGATCGCGGGCACGCCGATAATGGCACCCATCATCGCGCCCCCGGCCGCCCCGATCCCCGCGCCCGTGACTGCGCGGTCGGTGGGCGTCTGCCCGCAAGCCGAAAGCAACAAGGCGGCAGCAAAAACCAAACCCAAAGACAGACGCATGGGACGACTCCCCTCAAATCGAGCTGAGGCGGAGCCTAACAAAAGAAACAATATTTTACAACAAGTTCAGGCGTGTTCTTACGAGATTTAGCAAGAAGCGGCGGATATCGCCCTCGGGAACTTCGATCGCCTACGGTGCCACCCCGTCACGCGAAGAGCCGCTCACTCTTGAGGTTGTCGTAAAGATGGGCGACGAACTCGCCATAGCCGTTCCAGATCAGCGTCGGAACGCGCTTGTCGGTGCCGATGACCCGCTCGGTCGCCTGGCTCCAACGCGGATGCGGCACCGCCGGATTGACATTCGCCCAGAAGCCGTATTCCTGCGGCTGCAGCTTTTCCCAAAGGCCCACCGGGCGTTTATCGACGAATGAGAACTTCACGATCGATTTGATCGACTTGAACCCGTATTTCCATGGCAGAACGAGGCGCAGCGGCGCGCCATCCTGCTTCGGCATCGGATGTCCATACATCCCCGTGCCGAGCAGCGAGAGCTCGTTCATCGCCTCATCCATGGTGACGCCCTCGATATAGGGCCAGGGATACCAGAACATCTTCTGGCCCGGTGCCATGGCCTTGTCCATGAAGGTCGTCATCTGGATGTATTTGGCGCCCGAGAGCGGCTGGGCGATGTCGACCAGCGCCTTCAAGGGAAAGCCGGTCCAAGGCACGGCGATCGACCAGGCTTCGACGCAGCGGTGGCGATAGAGCCGTTCCTCGAGCTGCACCTTCTTCAAAAGATCGTCGATGCCGAGGGTTTGCGGCTTCTCCACCATGCCGTCGATGGTCACCGTCCAAGGCCGGATTTTCAGCTGCTGCGCGCGGTCGGCGATGTCCTTGTCCTCGCCATATTCGTAAAAATTGTTGTAGTGGGTGACGAGCTTTTCGTCGGTGACCGGGCGATCGAGCGTGTATTTCTCGTTACGCTTGGCGGGATAAAGTCCCGCCGAAGGATCGGCCGCATCCTCGGCGAAGGCCACCGGCCCTGGCAGCGCGGCGCCAGCCGCGACCGCGAGCGAGCCCATTCCCATCGCTTTCAAGAGATTGCGGCGATTGAGGAAGACTGCCTCCGGCGTCGCCTCGCTTTCCGGAATTTCCCAGCCGCGCTTAACCTTGATGAGCATCTTCGCCTCCACCGAGCCAACACGCGGCAGATAATCCCGTCGTCCTCTTGCCGCAAGTCAAAGAACCGCGATTGTCCCGCGTCTTCTCAGCCTTCTTCGTGGCGATGGCGCAAAGGTTACAGGAGGGAGAGTTTCGGGGCCTAGGCCGCCTCGCCGCCGCGGCCATGCAGGACCTTATCCGCGAGCTTACCGGTGATCTCCTGCAGATGGTCGAAGCGCGTCGTGTAGCTGCCGACGCCCAGGGTCACCGAGCGCAATTCGACGATCAGGTCGTGGAGCTCGGAGGCGGGCATATTGGCCTCGACCTCGTCCCAGCCCGGCCAATTGGACTTCGCGTCAAAGCCCAGAATCTGCCCGCGCCGTCCGGAAACGATGCGCTGCACGCGCGACGTGAAGGCGTTCGGCACCGCGATTGTCACATGATTGATCGGCTCGAGCAGCACCGGATCGCATTTCGGCATGGCCTCGGACATGGCCTGGCGCGCCACCGTTTTGAACGCCTGATCCGAGCTATCGACGGCGTGGAACTGGCCGGTCACCAGCGTCACCGCGACATCGACCACGGGAAATCCCAGCGGGCCGCGTTTCAGATATTCCATCACGCCTTCCTCGACCGCCGGGATGTAATTGCGCGGAATGGCGCCGCCGACCACGGCGTCCTTGAAAACATGGCCGGTGCCGCGCGGCAGCGGCTTGACCTCGATCTGGATATCGGCGAATTGGCCGTGGCCGCCGGATTGGCGCTTGAAGCGCGAATGAAGCGCGGTTCCGGACTTGATCGTCTCCTTGTAGGGGATCTGCGGCCGGCGGGTCGCGACGGCGAGATTGTAGCGCTGGCGCAGGCGGTCGAGCGCGATCTGAAGATGGATGTCGCCCTGCCCCCACAATACCATTTCCTGGAGTTCGGCATTGTGCTCGAGCGAGAGCGTCGGATCCTCCTCGATGAGCCGCGCCACCGCGCCGGTGAGCTTCACATCGTCGGTGCGTTTCTCGGCCGCGACCGCGAGGCCGTAGACCGCCGCCGGAAGCGGCACATGCGGCAGCATGGGCGGCGTGCCGGTCGAGAGCACGGCGCCCGTCGGAATGCCTTCGAGCCGCGCCAAGGCCACCACCTCACCCGCGCCGGCCGACGGTACTTTGGTTGACTGCGCGCCGAGCAGCCGCAGCACGCCCGCGACGCGCACGCCGTTCAAGCTCATCCCTTCGTTGATCTGCCCGCTCCAAACGCGCACCAGCGAGAGCTTGCCGGCGTTGGGCGGATGGTAAGTCTTGATCACCTGCGCGACCGTATCGGCGCTGTCGGGATCGAGCTTCATCCGCGCGGCGGTGACGGCGGCGTCCGGCGTCTCATGGCGCAGCGCCTTCAACAGGCGGCGCACGCCGTGATCGAGTTGGGCGGCGCCGAGAAACACCGGCACGATCAGATCGCGCCGCAAATTCTGCGTCAGATGGCGGTAGATCTCCTCCTTCGACGGCTGCACGTCCTCGAGCAATTGCTCCAGCAGCTTGTCATCGAAATCTGCGAGCTTCTCGACGAGGCCGGCACGACCCGCCTGCTCCTCGCCGCTCATATCGTCGGGCAGCTTGATCAGATCGGAGGCTTGGCCGGGCTTATAGCGATAAGCGCGCTCACTGACGAGATCGACATAACCCGTGGCCGCGCTCTCGGGCCCCGGCATCGGCACCTGTCGCAGCACCAGGGGACGCTGCGACACGCCTTGCAGCGCCGCGAGCACTTCGGAGACGCGCGCGGAGGCGGTGTCCATCTTGTTGATGAACACCATGTGGGGAATTTCATGATCGTCGAGAAATTTGAAGAGCGGCGCCAGGGTCAGCGCGCGCTCGACCTCGGGCTCGCACACCACGACCGCGACATCGGTCGCGAGCAACGCAGACTGCGTCTCCCAGGCGAGCTCGACCGAGCCGGGGCAGTCGAGAAAGGTCCAGGGATCATCGAGATAGGAGGCGCGCGCGACATTGATCTCGGTCGACATTTCGCGGGCGCGCGCCTCGGGCGCGTGGTCGCCGATCGTGTTATGCTCTTTCTGCGTGCCGCGCCGGTTGGTCGTGCCCGACGCGAACAGCAGCGCCTCGAGCAAAGTGGTCTTTCCGGAAAGATAGGGCCCTACCAGAGCCGCACAGCGCGGCCCCGAAGCTCTGTCGGTCATAAACGCCTCCTTCCCGTCGCGCGAGGGCACGAGGTCCGGAAGCCTGCCGAACAAGGCGGGCCGCCGACCACGCCTGTCATTACGATTCGATGGTCGCGCTGAATCGCGGATGGGGCAATCGGAATCTCACGGAGAGAACGCGCAGTTGGGCGCCGATCAGAGCACGATCTATCCAGGCCTTCGCATGTACGTATTTTACGCTTGACGATGTTCGATAAATGTTCTATAAATATCCATAAGCCGCTGACTTAGCGGGAGTCGGCGACGATCTCGGATGAACGCAAAATTCATACGAAGGCTATTCCGACTATGACATTTCCGTTTTCGATTTCGAAGCTCGTTGACCGTGGTAGTGCCGGTCTTGCTTACGACGATGAGGGCATGACCTATGGGCCGTTGCCCGTTGTGTACAGAGCACGCAGCCCTATGGGGCGCTGCCAATACCGCGTCGTATCCCCAGAGACTGCCACAATGGCGTTTGAAACGGTAGCAGGGTCAGCACACGCAGAAGAAATCGATCTATTCTATCGAGGTCTTCTTCGCGTCGCGAAGGCGCTAGACTCTGGTAACGGCGCGCTCGCGCGCATTGCCGCTGTTCAGCTTCGAGTTCCGGAACTTTCGAAGTCGGGCTTCGAGAAGCTCCGAAAGCTGGCGCTTCTTCGCAAGGACAATCCGGACTGGGCCGATCAGCCGCGCAACCCTGCGGGTGAATCCGATGGCGGACAATGGAGCGGCGATGGAAATGGCAGCGATGAATCAGACCAATTGGCGCAAGGTCCTAACGCTGATCTTGAGGCGCAGCATACGACCGCGCGAAATGCTCTGAGTGCTGTCTAGAAAAAGTCGCAACAGGACAGAGTCGAGTACGGCGGTTTCATCTACAAGAATGCTGATGGGACATACGGGACAACTTCGGCGGTTTCGGGATGGACGAGCGGCATCTCATAAAGAGAAATGGATTTAGCGGGGTCGCAGATTCCTGCCGGGGCAACTATAACCGCGAGCTTCCATACTCATGTGAACAACAGCCTTTTCACGGTGCAGCAACGAGAGAATTTTTCTGGCACCGATATCAGCACTTCAAATGCCAACGGGTGGGACGCGTATCTGGGAACTGCCATTAGTGGCCACCTGAAGCACTACAGCGTCAAGGATAAGACAACCCGCGACCTTGGCAGGCTCCATCTCGAATAAGCGGTAGAGGGTGTAGAACAATGTTCCGCAGGTTTGCCTTACTCCTGGTGCTCGTCTCCGTAGGCGGGATCGCCTCCATCACGGGAGCGGCCGGAGAAAATCACGGGAAAAGCAAAGATATTGGAGCGAGCGCCGCAGTCCAGCTAGCCAATGTGAGCTTGCGCGCACATCTGGCGAGCGCAAATCGCTCGAACACGCGTCATGCCTTGACAATGGAACAATTGCTTCGAGAACATACGTTGACGGTCGACAGGAACGAGCGGCCCGAAAATGCGTGTCTCTACCGGAATCTTTATGGCGGTCAGGTGTCGCTCGACCAGAAACTCGAGGCGCGGGATTTGGACATCCAAAAACGGCTGAGCGCGAAAACTTATTACTTGGTCATATACACGCCCACGAAGGCGATGTTCGATGGCGGTCGGTATTGCGTTTATGTCGACGCGCCGACTGGCAAAATCCTGCGTCTCGAAGCGTTGCTTGGGTGATCCGGCCCAGCCTCAAGATCCCGGCGATTTGACTCCTTCTCCGCTTCCCTGTTCTCTGTGGCCAGTCACGTATTCTGAGGCGGCGCCCGAAAATGCGCGCCGCATCGCTCATAACCATCGCTTTCGGACGGGCTTGGCCCGGCCGGCGAAGTACGCGAGGAAGAATGAAAGTCGGACTTTTCGATCATGTCGAGCGCGCGGATCGGCCGCTGGCCGATCAGTATGACGAGCGTCTCAAATTCGCCGCTTCGGCGGACGAGGCCGGATTCTATTGCCTGCATGTCGCCGAGCATCACTGCACGCCACTCAACATGGTGCCCGAGCCGGGCGTCTATCTCGCGGCCGTCGCGCGCGCGACCAGGCGGATTCATTTCGGCCCGCTCGTCTATCTCCTTCCGCTCTACTCGCCGCTGCGGCTGATCGAGGAGATCTGCATGCTCGATCATCTCGGCCGCGGCCGGCTCGAAGTCGGCGTCGGGCGTGGCGTCTCGCCTTTCGAACTCAACTATCACAAGGTCGATCACGCCGAATCGCGCGACATTTTCTTCGACGCCTATGACTGCCTCCTCGAAGGGCTGACGCATGACAGCTTCAGCTTCAAGGGCAAGTATTTCACCTATGGCGAAACGCCGATGCCGATGCGCCCCTATCAGAAGCCGCACCCGCCCTTCTGGTACGGTTCGTCGAACACCATCGGCTCGACCTGGGCGGGCGACCACGGGCTGAACTTCACCGCCAACGGTCCGACCGATTTCGCCAAGGGCAATATCGCCGCGTTCCGGGAGGCGCTGGCCCAGCGCGGCACGCCGATGGTGACCAAGCCTGAATTCAAGGAAGGCGTCGCCATCGGCGCGCTGCGGCATATCGTCGTCGCCGAGACCGACGAAGCGGCGAGCCGCATCGCCAAGCCCGCCTTCGAGTATCACCTCGCCAGCCTCAATTACTTGCGCAAGATGCACAATTCGATGGAATTCACAACGAGGCTCAACGTGCAGCGCGGCCAGAATTTCGAGGAATGCGTGAAGAACGGCATGATCATCGCCGGCTCGCCCGCAATGGTGGCGGACGCCGTTGCCCGTCAGACGCGCGAGATGGACATCAATTATCTCCTCACCTACCTCTTTTTCGGCAGCATGGCGTTCGCCGATGCGCAGCGCTCGCTCGAACTCTTTGCGACGCGCGTCATGCCGACCCTCGCCGCGCTTTAGGGCGCGCTCACGCCACGCCCCGCAAAAAGCGCGGGCAGGGCTTGCAGCGGCGCGGAATTGACAGGCGCCCGCATTCGCGGTTGTTTTGCGCGTCATTGGCAACCCGCTCCGCCGAGGCGGGCGTCAGAACAAAGGGAGCGATTGATGAGCGTCGAGCGCGCAACCGGAGAGGGCATCGGCCAACCATTGCCGCGCCAGGAGGATCTGCGGCTGCTGCGCGGCCGCGGGCGTTACGCGGCCGATCAGGTGATGCCGAACATGGTGTTTGCCGCGATGGTGCGCTCGCCCCATGCCCATGCGCGCATCCGCTCCATCGACACGAGCGCCGCGAAGGCCGCACCGGGTGTGGTTGCGGTCTATACCGGCGCCGATTGGCTCGCCGACGGCCGCAAGCCGATCCCGCATGGCGCCTCTTACAAAGGCCCGCCCGATGTCGAGCTGACCCTCAAGCCCGGCTACGAGGTCTTCAGCGCGCCCCATTTGCCGATGCCCGACAAGATCGTGCATTTCGTTGGCGAAGGGGTGGCGATGGTGCTCGCCGAGACGCTCGATGAGGCCAAGGACGCGGCCGAGCTGGTCGCGGTCGATTACGAAGCGCTGCCGCCGGTCGTGCGCGCGACCGATGCGATCAAGCCGGGAGCCGTCCCGGTCTGGGGCGATCGCCGCGACAATATCGCCCTCGACGCCGAGGTTGGCGACAAGGCGAAGACCGATGCGGCCTTCGCCAGGGCCAAGCACGTCGTCAAGTTCGAGACCTGGATCAACCGCGTCACCGGCACGCCGATGGAGCCGCGCACGGCGTTGGGCTTCATCGACGAGAAAGGCCGCTACACGATTTGGGCCGGGACCGGCGGTGGCATGATCCGCGAGCGTCAGGTGCTCGCCGGCGCGCTCGGCGTGCCGATCGAGCAATGCCGCGCGATGTGCGGCGACATGGGCGGCAATTTCGGCACGCGCAACCAATTCTTCCCGGAATACGCGCTGCTGCCCTGGGCGGCGAAGAAGCTCGGCCGGCCGGTGAAGCTCATGGTCGAGCGCAGCGACTGCTTCCTCACCGATTACGAAGGCCGCGATTTGACTTCGAGCGTCGAGCTGGCACTTGACGAGACCGGCCGCTTCCTCGCCATCCGTGGCACCAATCTCAGCAATATCGGCTGCTACACCACGCATTTCACGCCGCTCCGAAAAGGTCTCGGCATCATGTCGGGCGTTTACGACATCCCGGCGGTGCATTTCCGCGGCTGCGCGGTGATGACCAACACCGTGCCGACCACGCCCTATCGCAGCGCTGGCCGGCCCGAGGCGATCTACATCGTGGAGCGCCTCGTCGATCTCGCGGCGCAGCAATGCGGTTTCGATCCGGTGGAGCTCAGGCGCAAGAATTTCATCCGCCCGAACGCCTTCCCTTACAAAAACGGCGTCGGCATCACCTACGACAACGGCGAATATGAGCGCGGCCTCGATGTGGCGCTGCGCCTTGCGGATTACAAAGGCTTCGCAGCGCGCAAAGCGGAATCGAAAACGCGCGGCAGGCTCAGAGGCATCGGCATCGCCAATTACATCGAAGGCGCCGGCGGCGCGCCGCGCGAGCGCGCCGAGATCACTGTCGGCGCGAATGGCCGCGTCGAGCTCGTGCTGGGCACGATGAACAGCGGCCAGGGCCACGAGACCAGCTTTCCGCAGCTCATCTGCGAATGGCTCGGCGTGCCGTTCAACACGATCGATTACGTCGCGCATGACACGGACCGTGTTTCGGCCGGTGGCGGCTCGCATTCCGGCCGCTCGATGCGCATTGCGAGCCTTGCCATTGGCGAGGCGACCGACGCGATCATCGAGAAGGGCAAGAAGATCACCGCGCACATCTTCGAGGCGAGCCCCGTCGATATCCACTTTTCGAAGGGCGTGTTCGCGATCGAAGGCACCGACCGGCGCATGACGGTGTTCGAGGTCGCGAAAGCGGCGGCGACGCGCAACGACCTGCCCGACGATCTCAAAGGCAAGCTCGAAGGCATCGGCGATCACACCGTCTCGGTCGGCGCCTACCCCTCGGGCACGCATATTTGCGAGGTCGAGGTCGATCCCGATACCGGCCATGTCCAGCTCGTCGGCTGGTACGGCGCCGACGATGTCGGGCTCGCGGTCAATCCAATGATCCTGCACGGCCAGACCCATGGCGCGGCGGCGCAAGGCATCGGCCAGGCGATGCTCGAAGACGTGCATTACGACCGCGACAGCGGCCAGATGCTCGCCGGCTCGTTCATGGATTACGCCGTGCCGCGCGCCGATGATCTGCCCTCTTTCAGCTGCGAGCTGATCGAGATACCGGCGACGAGCCACAAATTCGGCATCCGCCCTGGCGGCGAAGGCGGCACGACGCCGGCGCTCGGCGCCTGCATCAATGC
>DATEKH010000126.1:0-19842 GCA_035277525.1 Allostellaceae bacterium | reverse complement strand
GCCTCGCAAGTCTCGTCCGCGGCTTTGGCCATGGCTTCCGTCTCGGAGCAGGGAACGACGGCGTCCACGCGCGGATGAATGAGAAGCAGCGGGCGCGGCGCGATCTCGGCGATCACATCCTCGGGGTTGAAGTCGAGCATGCTCATCGCGGTCTCGGCGGTAAATTCCATGACCGCGCCCGGCGGGAGGCCGGCGCGGTTGCTCTCGGGGATGAAGACGATGTCGAAGCGGCCCAGCATCGCCGAGCGGCTGGTCTCGGCCTTGACGCGCTTGGCCTCATCGAGCCGCTTCAGGAAAGCCTGCCACGCTGTCTCGTCGCGATACTGAAAGCGGAAGCGGCGCTCGCCCTTGCCGATCGCACCATTGGCCGCGCAGAATTTGAGGCGCCTGTCCTTGGCGGCGGCGTAGATTGCAACAGAGCCGCCGAGGCTCGCGCCGATGACCCCGATGCGGTCGCGATCGACCTCGACCTGCGTTTCGAGGAAATCGATCGCATGGAACAGATCGCTCACCTCTTCGAGGCAGATCACACTGCCGCGCGCGCCTTCGCTCTGGCCGCAGCCGCGGAAATCGAAACGCAGCACGACATAGCCGGCGCGCGCGAGCGCTTGCGCCAGCTCCGGATGGCCGGCGCCGCGGCAGGAGCCGCCGAAGCCGTGGCAGAGGATGATCGCGGGGCGCGGCCGCGCTGCGCCTTCCGGCACATGCAGCACGCCTTTGAGGGCGAACCCGTCCGATGAAAAGCCGATCGCCTGTTCCATGACCCTTATGCCTTGGGGGTGAGCTTGCCGAAGCGCGTGCCGTAATCGATCGGCAGCACCTCGCCGGTGATGAGATCGGGCCCGTCGATGAACCAGCACACCATCTGCGCGATGTCCTCGGCGAAAGCGGTCTTGCCGACGGGCGTGATCTTCGCCATCTCGATGACGCGCTCGTTGAAGCGCTGCTCGCCGAGCAGATTCTTCATCCACCGCGTCGCAACGAAGCCCGGCGCCACCGCGTTGACGCGGATCGCCGGCGCCAATTGCCGGGCGAGCGCGATGGTCATCGAATTGATCGCGCCTTTCGAGGCGCCATAGGCGATCGAGCTGCCCTCGCCGTCGAGCGAGCCCAATGCCGAGACATTGACGATGGCGCCGTTGCCCTGCTTCTTCATCTGCGGCACCACGGCGCGGATCATCTGATAGGTGCCGACGACATTGACGGCGTAGATTTCGAGAAAATCGGGCCCGTTCAGCGCCTCGAGATCGCCGGGCTTGGCGGGCTTGGTCTTGCCGGCGCTGTTGACGAGCGCGTCGATCCGGCCCCAGCGCTCGATCGCGGCCGCCGCCATGCCTCTGCACGCGCCATCGTCGGCGATGTCGGCCTGATGGAGCAGCACATCGACGCCGAAGCCGCGGCACGCAGCGGCGGTCTCCTCGGCTTCGGCGCGGCTCTTCGTGTAGTTGACCACCACGCGGCAGCCTTTGCTCGCCAACAGCTTCGCGCTTTCGGCGCCGATGCCGGTCGCCGAGCCAGTGACGATGGCGACGCCGTCCTTGATGTTCACGCGTGCTCTCCCTTGCTTCGCAGCAAACACCGAGTGTGGCGCGCGAAGACGGCGTTCGTAAAGCCCGCGGCTTGCGCCTCTACGATGCGGGGTCTAGAGAAGCTGCGGCGCTAAAAACCGCCCGAAGGGCAAGGGGAGGGACCATGGCCGATCTTCAGCTCAGCATCGCGATGCAGCCCAATGCGCGCTCGCGCGCCGTGCTCGAGGGGCGCATGAAGCCCGAGGGAATCGAGCTGCAGTTCACCGCGCTGCACCCTTCCGAGATTTTCTGGCGCCAGCTGCGCTTCAAAGAGTTCGACGTTTCCGAAATGTCGATGTCGTCGCTGCTGATCGTGCTGTCGCAGGGCAATCAGGATTGGGTCGCCTTCCCGGTCTTCACGACGCGGCGCTTCTTCCATGCCGGCATCTGGGTGCGCAACGATCGCGGCATCGAGAAGCCGGCCGATCTCAAGGACAAGCGCGTCGGCGTGCCGGAATATCAGCAGACCGCGGCGCTGTGGACGCGCGGCGCGCTGCAGCATGAATTCGGCGTTGCGCCCGCCGATATGGAATGGTTCATGGAACGAACAGAGGAGATCAGCCATGGCGGCGCGACCGGTTTCCGCGCGCCGCTGGGCGTCAAACTCAACCGTATCCCCGCGAGCGAAAGCATCGCCTCGATGCTGCTCTCGGGCGAGCTCGATGCGGCGGCGCACTACATTGTCGGCAACAATGTCGTCGATCGCAGCAAGGTCGATCTCGCCGAGCGCAAGGAGGTGCGTCTTCTCTTTGCCGATCCCGCGGCCGAAGCGCGGCGCTACTTCGCCAAGACCGGTCTCTTTCCGATCAATCACGGCATGGTGGTGCGGCGCTCAATCGCCGAGCGCCATCCCTGGGTGGTGCTCAATCTCTACAACGCTTTCCTCGCCGCGAAAGAGCGCTGGCTCGCCTCGGTGGGCGAGGCGGTGCAGTCGCATCTTCTCTTGGGGCTGCTGCCGCAAGAGACCGCCGCGGCGTTGCGCCAGGATCCGTTCCCCTACGGCGTCGTCGCCAACCGCAAGGTGCTCGAGGCGATCGCGCAATATTCGCACGAGCAGGGGCTGACGCCGCGCATGCTGAGGCTCGACGAGGTGTTTCCGGCAAATACTTTGGCGCTTTAGAAAGGGCGCCTTAAGCGGCGCAGACGAGGCCGAGCTGGATGCCGAAGCACAGGACCTTCGCGACGGTCATGATCCATGTCGCGAAGGCATCGATGCCCGGGCGCTTGCTGCGCTCGCCCGGATGCACAAGGTAATAGCCATAGCCCGGCAGCGATAGCTCATGCGCGCGCACCAGAGCGCCGCTCTTCAGCTCCGGGCCGATGAGAATGTCGCTGCAAAGCGCGATGCCCTGGCCGGCGATCACGGCCTCGATCGCATGTGATTCCTCGCGGAAGCTCAAATCCCACAGCCGGGTCACTTCGGGGAACCCGGGATCGACCGAGCGCGCGGTCGCAATCCACAACCGCCAATCGGGCGTCGAGGGGTCGGCGCGCATCCATTCGAACTGGATGAGGGGATAGTCGAGAAGATCGGCGGCGCGCCGGATCGGCTTGCCTTTGGCGAGCAAGCTTGGGCTGCACACCGGGAAATAGCTCTCGCGCATGATCTCCTGCGCCGTCAGCTCCGTCGGCATGCTGCGCGCGTTCCGGATCGCGACATCGGCCTCGCCCGCGCTCAGGTCCAGCACGCCATTGGTGCCGATCACTTCGAGCGGAAGAGCAGGATGAATCGCGCGCCAGAGCGGCAGCCGAGGCACAAGCCAGCGGCTGGCGAAAGCCTCGGGAGTCGTGATGCGCAAAGCCCGAAATTCGGTTTTCGTCGACAAGGATGCGACGGCGGCGGCGAAGGCGTCGAGCCCGTTGCGCAAGACGGGAAAGAGCTGCTCGCCCGCCGCGGTCAGCGCAAGCGGGCGCGGGCGGCGGCGAAACAAGCGCTCTTTGCAGACGCTTTCGAGAAGGCGGATCTGGTGACTGATCGCCGTGGGCGTGACGCCCAGCTCAGCCGCGGCGCGCTCGAAGCTCAAATGCCGCGCCGCGGCCTCGAAGGCGCGCAAAGAGGCGAGCGGCGGAAGCTTGCGCATCGGAAAAGCATAGCTGAATCCAATTCATCCGCCAGCTGAGATATTCGATTTTGTCAGGCGTGACCTGCGCATGCGAGCATGGCGTCCGCGAGAGTCGAGATCGCACGCAATCATGCAATGCTGACGAGCGAGCAGGGAGCCTAAGCAACCATGGACACGACCAATCTGGTCGCACCGCCGAGCGCCGCGCCGATCTCGCGCGCCGATGCCGACCGCCTCAAGCGCAAATTTCGCGGCCATCTGATCCTTCCCGACGACACCGGCTATGCCGAGGCGCGCCGGGTCTGGAACGGCATGGTCGACAAACGCCCGGCACTGATCGCCTACTGCACCTCCGCGGAGGATGTCGTTGCGGCGATCGAATTCGCCCGCGCGCGGGGCCTTCGCCCCGCCGTGCGCAGCGGCGGGCACAATGTCGCCGGTGCTTGCCTTTGCAATGGCGGCTTGGTGATCGATCTGTCGCGCATGAAGCGGATCGAGATCGATCCCGTGCGTCGTCTCGCGCGCGCGGAGGCTGGCTTGACGCTCGGTGAATTCGATGCGGCGACGCAGGGGCACGGGCTCGCCACGACAATGGGCGTCAACAGCGATACCGGCATTGCCGGGCTGACGCTCGGCGGCGGCATCGGCAAGCTCGGCCGCAACTTCGGGCTCAGTTGCGACAATCTCGTCTCGGCCGAGATCGTCACTGCGGATGGCCGCTTGCTGACGGCGAGCGAGGCCGAGAATGCCGATCTCTTCTGGGGCCTGCGCGGCGGCGGCGGCAATTTCGGGATCGTGACCGCTTTCGAGTATCGGCTTCATCCCGTTGGCCCGAACTTGCTGGCGGGATCGGTCGTCTATGATTACGCGCAGGCGCGCGATGCTTTGCGCTTCCTTGCCGTGTTTGCGCGCGAGGCGCCTGACGCGCTGAGCCTCGATGCGGCGCTAGTAACGGCACCTTCGGGCGCGTGCGTCTTCAGCATCTCGGCCTGCTATGCGGGCCCGATCGAGGAAGGCGAGCGCGCGGTCGAGCCGCTGCGGACGTTCGGCAGGCCTGTCGAGGATCGTATCGCGCCCATCCCTTATCTCCAGATCCAGGCGGCCGGCGATCCGATTTTTCCACGCGGCCGGCGCTTTTATTGGAAGGCGCAATTTCTGCGCGAGCTCACGGATGGCGCGATCGATGCCATGCTGGCGGCGTTTCGCGGTGCGCCTTCCGCCTCCTCGCTCCTCGTGCTGCAGCATGTCGGCGGCGCGATCGCGCGCGTGCCGCAAACGGCGACACCCTATGTCAATCGCGACGCGCTCTATGATTGCTTTCCGATCTCGATCTGGGACGATCCCGCGGCGGATGAAGCGAATATTCGCTGGGCGCGGCGCTTGTGGGACGCGATCCGTCCGTTTTCGACTGGCGGCGTCTATGCGAACAATCTCGGCGATGAGGGCGAGGATCGCGTAAAATCCGCCTATGGCGCGAACTATCCGCGTCTCGCGGCGCTCAAGGCGCGTTATGATCCGGAGAATTTCTTCCGCATGAACCAGAATGTCAGACCGGCGCAACCCTGCGAATAGAGGCGAGGCGAACCGGTGATATCGGAGGAGGCCATGATGCTTTATTCCCAGCCGCTCGACTTCCGCAAATGGGTCGAGGAGCATCGTCATCTGCTGCGGCCGCCGGTCGGCAATGCGAAAATCTGGAGCAACAGCGACTTCGTCGTGTTTGTCGTCGGCGGGCCCAATGCCCGGACCGACTACCATGACGATCCATTCGAGGAATTCTTCTATCAGATCGAGGGCGACATCGTGTTGCGGGTGATGGAGGAGGGCCGGCCGCGCGACATCCCGATCCGCGCGGGGGAGATGTTCCTGCTGCCGCCGCATGTCCGGCACTCGCCGCAACGGCCCGTGCCCGGCAGCATCGGCCTCGTCATCGAGCGCCGCCGTCCCGAGGGCGTGATCGACGGCTTCGAATGGTTTTGCCCGTCATGCCATACGCTTCTCGCCCGCGTCGAGATTCAAGTGCGCGACATCGACCGGGATTTGCCGCCGGCTTTCGAGCGCTTTTACGCCAACGATGCCGCGCGGACCTGCCGAAGCTGCGGCGCGGTGCATCCGGGCCGGCTCGCGGCTTAGTTTCGGAAGCGCGGTTCAACCTCGGGCTCGGGAAGTTTGCCCGCAGCAAAGACGGCGAGTGCGATCGCGACTCGCCGCGTCTTCCCGACTTTGGCTTGCGATCGGTCGGGGCAGGACGACTCGCACGGATTCCGGCGCGCGACTCGATCTTTCCGGCTAACGCCTTGGCGCATTGGGGCTTTTGCTCAAAATCCCGAGTCGCGTGCGAGTCGCCGCGATGGCGACGTTAACTCGCTATTAACCATTCTGCTCGCATTCCTGACGCCCTTGTGGAATAGGATTCGGAACCTTCCCAGGGGGTTATGGCCATGCGTGCAAGTATCACTGCAGATATAGCCGAGGTCGTCCCCGCGCCCTCGGCGGCGGCAAGGCCAGCCAGTCCGCCAAAGCTGCCCCGCCGATCCTGGCTCAGGCGATTGCTGCGCCGGCCCGAGCCAACGCTTTTTCACCGCTGCCTCGCGATCCACATCGCCACCGCCACGGATTGGGATCCATCCCGCTCCGGGAGATCCGAAGAATGAGAATGAGCCAGCGTCAGGGTTTGCCGCAAACCGAGCCGCTGCTCGGCATCGAATTTGCCGAGTCGCTCGATTTGATTTTCGAGTTCTTTGTCGGCGCGCGCGGCGTAGCCGCAACCGAGCCGGTGCTGATCGAGGATTGCGAGACCGCTTTCCCCGCGCTCGTCCTGCCTTGAGGTTTGCCGGACGCGCGCTTAGAGCGCGCGCGTCGGCATCATGATCGTCCGCCACATATGCGAGGCGGGCGTGTCGTCCCAGCCGAGCCCCTCTTCGGGCTGGCGGAAATTGCGGCCGATGATGTCGGTGAATTCCTCGAGCTGCGGATTGACTCCGGGCTCGAAGGCATAGAGGTCGTTCACGCAGATGAGCCGCGCGGTCATGTACCATTTATGCGCGCGGGCTTTCTCGTAATCGCGCTTGATATAAGGCTCGGGCTCGAAATCTTCGCCGAATAGCCGGATATACATTTCGGGATATTTATAGCCGACCGATTCGTCGGGGAAGAAGCGTAGCGCCTGATGCGCGCGAATGGCCCAGCTCACCTCCGGATCGACATAGGGCTCGATCAGCTGCGCGCCCCAATAGCCGTGATCCGAGCGGATGAAGCCGACGACGCCGACATCGTGCAAGAGGCAGGCGAGAATCACCTTCTCGTTATGCCCGGCCTTCTTTGCGAGATTGGCGCTCTGCAAAAGATGGTTGGTCGCGTTGCCGAAGCGAAGCTTGAAGAAATCCATCAGCGTCGGCTTTTCCGGCATCGGCTTGAGGCGTGGATCGGGGCCTTGCACGACATGCTTGCCCGACGGCAGCGGATCTTGAATGGGACCCGTCGGATCGCGGTCGCCCGAGGTGAACAGCACCGAGCGCAGCGGCACGCGGTCCATCTCCTGCATCAGGCGGTGCTCAAGCGCGTCGGCGCGCTCGGATGAGCTCAGGGTTGCGGTTTGCTGTGCCATGATGTCCTCCGCGTCAGCCTCAGCGGCTCGCGACGGGATGTTGCGCTCGGCAGGCCTCAAACGCAAGCCGGCCCGGGAGCGGCCGGCCCGCGCCATTGATAAGACCAGCGTCGAGCAGCCGGGCGAGCACAGCGGCAAAATGCGCCGCCGCCTGCGGCCGATTCGCGCCTTCGAGCCAATTCTGTTCGAGGAAGGAAGCAAGCCCCGGCTGGCCGAATTCGACCTCCCAAAGCACGCCCAAAAGCGAGGCCATCGCCTCTTCGCTTTCGCGCGCGATGCTGAAGACGCGCGCGGCGCGCTCGGCCGCCTCGCGGTTGCCGGTCTCTGGCCCCGCGCCGAGCCCGAAATCGATAACGATGCGGCGATCGGGCGGTGCGATCTGAAAATGCGCCACTTCGTGGAGCAGCACATAGGCCTCTGTCGCGCTGCGCAGCGCATGGCCGTTCCAGGCAAAATCGAGGGCCGGGCTGCCCGGCAGAATTCCCATGCCGAAACTTCGCGCGAGTTCGAGCGCAATGCGATGATGCGCGGCAGCGTCGGCGCCGCGCGCGCGATGCGCCATGCGCTGGTCTGCGATGCGGCGAAATGCGGCGCGCGCCGGCGGCGCGAGCGCTGCGTCGAAGCGCTCGAGCACGAGCGGCAACTCGTCCGTCGCGATCGGGCTGAGGATCATGTGCAGCGCGGCGTTGGCGGAATCAGGATGAATTTTCGGTAAGTATACATTTCGGGAAGCAAGAACAATGTCTTGCCGCGTCTGTCAAGGCGGAACCAATGGCGCGCCGACGGCATATCCCGCAGCGCAGCATGGCGCAACCGGCAGGCGCAGCTGCGGCATGCGTTCTTGGCGTAAATTTCAGAATCCACAGCACAGTTATGGTCTTGCGGTAGTTGCGGATTCACCCCCGATGAGGCAGAGTTACGCGCCCCGCATGGTTCGGTACCGCGTTGTGTCCCGGCCGGGATTTGTTGAGCCCTTCCGGTCGTCGTATGCGCGTGGGGCGGGAGTAAGTGACGGACCGCGGTCACAGGCGGCAGGTACGGCGCAGGGACGAAGCGGTTTGAGGAGAATAGGCCTTGGAGCCCACCAATATCGCGGCCCCCGATTACTTCCATAAAGTTGTCGATTGTCAGTGGGCCTGTCCGTCGCATACGCCGGTGCCGGAATATATCCGGCTGATCGCCGCCGGGCGTTACACCGACGCCTACATGATCAACTGGAAATCGAACGTGTTCCCCGGGATCCTCGGGCGCACTTGCGATCGGCCTTGCGAGCCCGCGTGCCGGCGCGGCCGCGTCGAGAAAGAGCCGGTGGCGATCTGCCGCTTGAAGCGCGTCGCCGCCGACAACAAGGACGACATCCGCGACCGCTTGCCGGTCATCCCCAAGGAGAAGAACGGCAGGCGCATCGCGCTCATCGGCGCGGGACCGGCCTCGCTCACCGTGGCGCGCGATTTGGCGCCCCTCGGCTATCACCTCGTGATGTTCGACGGCGATCCCAAGACCGGCGGGATGATGCGAACGCAGATTCCGCGCTTTCGTCTGCCCGAGACCGTGACCGACGAGGAATGCGGCTACATCACCGACATGGGCATTGAGCTGCGCCTGGGGCAGCGCATCGATAGTTTGAAGAAGCTGCTTGGCGAAGGTTATGACGCGATCTTCGTCGGCTCGGGTGCGCCGCGCGGCCGCGAGCTCGACATCCCGGGCCGCAAGGAAGCCGCGGCCAACGTCCATATCGGCATCGACTGGCTGTCGAGCGTCTCTTTCGGTCATACCGACAAGATCGGCAAGCGCGTGATCGTGTTGGGCGGCGGCAACACGGCGATGGATTGCTGCCGTACCTCGCGGCGCTTGGGCGGCGAGGATGTGAAGGTGATCGTGCGCTCGGGCTTCGAGGAGATGAAGGCGAGCCCGTGGGAGAAAGAAGACGCGATGCATGAGGACATCCCGATCCTCAACATGCTCGTGCCCAAGGAGTTCACGCACAAGAACGGGCATCTGACCGGCGTTCTGTTCGAGAAGGTCAAGGCGGTCTATGACGCCAAGGGCCGGCGCTCGCTGGTGCCGACCGGCGAGCCCGATCAGCATTTCGAATGCGACGACGTGCTGGTCGCGGTCGGCCAGGAGAACGCCTTCCCCTGGATCGAGCGCGATATCGGCATGGAATTCGACAAATGGGACATGCCGGTGGTCGATCCCGTCACCATGCAATCGACCATCCCCACCGTGTTCTTTGGCGGCGATGCGGCTTTCGGCCCCAAGAACATCATCTGGGCGGTGGCGCATGGCCACGAGGCCGCGGTCTCGATCGACAAGCTCTGCCATGGCGAGGACGTGAAGAAGCGCCCGCCGCCCGATGTCGCGCTCATCAGCCAGAAGATGGGTATCCATGAATGGAGCTATGACAACGACATCTCGAATGATCAGCGCTACCGCGTGCCGCTGCGGGAGAAGGTGGTCGCGCTCAAGGACGTGAAGCTCGAGGTCGAGTTGGGCTTCGATCGCAAGCTCGGCTATGCCGAGGCCGAGCGTTGCCTCAATTGCGACGTCCAGACCGTGTTCACGACCTCCCTGTGCATCGAGTGCGACGCTTGCGTCGATATCTGTCCGATGGATTGCATCACCTTCACTCCGAACGAGGATGAAGAGCCCCTGCGCCAGCATTTGAAGGCGCCGGCGAAGAACCACACCCAGGACATCTATGTCTCGTCGGAATTGAAGACCGGCCGCATCATGGCCAAGGACGAGGATGTCTGCCTCCATTGCGGTCTCTGCGCCGAGCGGTGTCCGACCGGCGCTTGGGATATGCAGAAATTCCTTCTCGATATGACGATGGCTGGAGCCGCATGCCGAAGCAAATAGAAGCGATCAACGATTTCGTCGTTAAGTTCGCGAACGTCAACGGTTCGGGTTCGGCGAGCGCCAACGAGCTGTTCGCGCGCTCGATCCTGCGCATGGGCGTGCCGGTTGCCTCGCGCAATATCTTTCCTTCCAACATCCAGGGCCTGCCGACCTGGTATGAGGTGCGCATCTCCGAGGCCGGCCATCTCGGCCGGCGCGGCGGCGTCGATCTCATGGTGGCGATGAACCCGCAGACCTGGGCCGCCGACGTGGCCGAGATCGATCCGGGCGGCTATCTGTTCTACGATTCGACCAAGCCGATGCCGCCGTCGAAATTCCGCGACGACGTCAACGTCATCGGCGTGCCGCTGACGGATATCTGCAACCGCGAATTCAAGGATCCGCGGCAGCGCCAGCTCTTCAAAAACATCATCTATGTCGGCGCGCTGGCGGCGCTTCTCAACATGGACGTGCCGGCGATCGAGAAGTTGATCGGCGAGCAGTTCCAGGGCAAGGACAAGCTCATTGCGCCGAACGTCAAGGCGCTGCACATGGGCATCGACTACGCCAAGCAGCATCTGGCGCCGCTGGGATTGCGCGTACGCAACGCCGACAAGGTCGGCAACCGCATCTTCATCGACGGCAACAGCGCCGCGGCGCTGGGCGCGGTCTATGGCGGCGCCACGGTCTGCGCCTGGTATCCGATCACGCCCTCGACCGCCTTGGCCGAGGCCTTCATGCGCTATTGCCGGCGCTACCGCATGGACAAGGAGACCGGCAAGGCCAAATACGCGATCGTCCAGGGCGAAGACGAGCTCGCCTCGATCGGCATCGTCATGGGCGCCGGCTGGAACGGCGCGCGCGCCTTCACCTGCACCTCGGGCCCGGGCGTCTCGCTGATGACCGAGTTCATCGGCCTCGGCTACTACGCCGAGATTCCGGCCGTGGTGATGGACGTGCAGCGCGGCGGTCCCTCGACCGGGATGCCCACCCGCACGCAGCAGGCCGATCTCATCGGCGCCGCCTATGCTTCGCATGGCGACACCAAGCATCCGATGCTCTTCCCCGCGGATCCGCACGAATGCTTCGAGATGTCGGCGCTCGCCTTCGACATGGCCGACCGGCTGCAGACGCCCGTGTTCTTGATGCTCGATCTCGACATCGGCATGAATGACTGGCTGACCAAGCCCTTCCAATGGGACGACAAGCGCCAGATCGACCGCGGCAAGGTCTTGTCCTACGAGGATCTCCAAGCCGGCAAGGAATTCGCGCGCTACACCGATTTCGACGGCGACGGCATCGGCCACCGCACCTATCCCGGCACGCATCCGACGCGCGGCAGCTATTTCACGCGCGGCTCTTCGCACGACCGTTTCGCCAAATACAGCGAGAACGGCACGGTTTACGTCGAGAACATGCAGCGGCTTTTGCGCAAGTTCGAGACCGCGAAAAAGCTCATCCCCGCGCCGCTGCGCCACGACGCCAAGGCGAAGACGAAATATGGCGTGCTCTATTTCGGGTCGACCACGCCCTCGATGCACGAGGCGCTCGAAGCCTTCGAGGCGCAGGGCATTCACCTCAACGCGATGCGGGTGAGGGGATTCCCCTTCGCGCAGGACGTCGTCAACTTCGTGCTCGAGCACGAGCAGGTCTTCCTCGTCGAGCAGAACCGCGATGCGCAGCTGAGGACCCTGCTCGTCACCGAAACCAATCTCGATCCGGCGCGGATCGTGCCGGTGCTGCATTACGACGGTACGCCGATCACGGCGCGCTTCATCATCGACAAGATCGGCGGCCTCTTGAAGGCGCGTAACGTCGCGCCGCTGAGAGAGGTCGCGCGGTGATTTCAACGCTGTCATTGCGAGCCCCTTCGACAGGCTCAGGAGCGAAGCAATCCAGGGCCTCACGTGATGCTCTGGATTGCTTCGTCGCTCTGCTCCTCGCAATGACGCTGAGAGGATAGAGTATGACCTACATTCCGAAGCCCAAGCTCCACCACCCGAACCTCGCGACCAACAAGCTGGGGTTCACTCATCGCGATTATGAAGGCTCGGTCTCGACGCTCTGCGCCGGCTGCGGCCATGATTCGATCAGCGCCGCGATCATCCAGGCCTGCTTCGAGCTCGACCTGCCGCCGCACCGGATCGCCAAGCTCTCGGGCATCGGCTGCTCGTCGAAGACGCCCGATTATTTCCTCGGCAACTCGCACGGCTTCAATTCGGTGCATGGCCGCATGCCCTCGGTGCTGACCGGCGCCAACCTCGCCAACAAGGATCTGATCTATCTCGGTGTCTCGGGCGACGGCGACAGCGCCTCGATCGGTTTCGGCCAGTTCGCGCACAGCATCCGCCGCGGCGTAAACATGCTCTATATCGTCGAAAACAACGGCGTTTACGGGCTGACCAAGGGCCAGTTCTCGGCCACCTCGGACCGCGGCGCGAAGAGCAAATACGGCGCCACCAACAACGACAGCGCGATCGACATGATCGGCATCGCGTTGCAATTGGGCGCGAGCTTCGTCGCGCGCGGCTTCTCGGGCGACAAGGCGCAGCTCGTGCCGCTCATCAAGGCGGCGATCAGCCATCACGGCGCCGCCTTCATCGACTGCATCAGCCCGTGCGTTGCCTTCAACAATCATCTCGGATCGACCAAGAGCTTCGATTACGTGCGCGAGCACAACGAGACGGTCAACCGCCTCGACGTGATGGTCGAGCACGATCCGATCGTCGCCGATTACGCGCCGGGCACGGTCGAACTCGTGACCCAACATGACGGTTCGGTGCTGCGGTTGCGCAAGCTCGCACCGCATTACGATCCAAGCGACCGCATCGCTGCCATGACCTATTTGCAGGAGCGCGCCGCGGCGGGCGAGATCGTCACCGGGCTGCTGTACGTCGACCCGCAGGGCCAGGACCTACACGATTATTTGAATACCGTCGGCCGGCCCCTGAACGAGCTTGGGACCGCCGACCTCGTGCCGGGTGCGGCGGCGCTCGAAAAGCTCAACGAATCCCTGCGTTAAGCGCCTGCCCGAAAGAGAAGGGCCGCGGCAAGCCGCGGCCCAAGTTTAGGGAGGAACGCCCTGTGCAGGGCGCACCGCAATAACGTAGGAAGCGAAACGCATATTCCTAGGGCGTCGTCTCCGGAATTCTCCCTATTCGGCGGCGCGTTTCACTGTAGACGGGCGGGCCCCGTCAGCCGCCATAGAAGACGTTGTCGCCCAAATCCTTCATTTCGAGGATGGCGGCGTCGGGACGGCCGGCGGGCGGCTTCGCAAGATGCGCTTCGGTCACCTCGCCGATGACGATGTGGTGGTCGCCCTGCTCGACAATGCCCGTCACCTTGCATTCGACCGCGGCGGATGCTGCCTCGAGGATCGGCGCGCCATTGGCGCCTTTGCGATAGGCCTGGCCGCTGATCTTGCCCTCGGCAACCTGCGCCGGCTTGAAGAAGGTGAAGGCGAGGCCCTTCTGGTCCTTGCCGAGCATGTTGAGCGCGAAGGCCTTCGCGTTCTTGACGAGCGCGTAGGCGCCGCTGTCGGTCTTGACGCCGACCACGACCAAAGGCGGCGCGAAGGCGGTCTGCGTCACCCAATTGACCGTGGCCGCGGCGACGCCGCCTTTGCCGTCATCGACGGTCATGACGTAGATGCCATAAGGGATCATGCGAAGCGCGGTCTTCTTGGCGTCGACGTTCATTCTTTCCTCCTCTTGAAACGGCAGACGGCGCTTTTTTAGCACGCCTGCGCGCGCTTGCCACGTCTCACGCAGCGGCACTCGCGCCCACCAAGAGACGCGACCGGCCGGAAGCCCGCGTCTCAGGCCGGCAATCAGCGATCCCCATCCACCGTGCCCGCGGTGATGAGCCGCGCACCGCGCTGGAAGGTCGCGTAAGACCACAGCCAGTTGATCGCGACCAGAATGCGGCTGCGAAAGCCGATGAGAAAATAGATATGCGCAACGCTCCAGACGAGCCACGCGAGCCGTCCGCTGAGCCTCACGCGTCCGAAATCGGCGACGGCGTGGCCGCGGCCGATGGTGGCGAGGTTGCCGAAATCGCGATAGCGGAACGCGCGCGGCTTGACCATGCCGGCGACGCGCGCTGCGATCACCCTCGCGACATATCTCCCTTCTTGCTTTGCGACCGAAGCGACGCCGGGCAAGGGCTTTCCCTTGGAATCGCGGACAAGCGCAGTGTCGCCGACGACGAAGATATCGGAATGTCCGGGCAGCGTCAGGTCGAGCTCGACCAGAACGCGGCCCGCATTGTCATGGGTTGCGGCGAGCCATTGCGCGGCAGGCGAGGCCTCGACGCCCGCGGCCCAGATGATCGTCCGACAGGCGATGCGTTCCTCGCCGAGCGCCACCCCATCATCGTCGCATCGGGTGACGGCGCGCCCCAATCGGACATTGACCCCGAGCTTCTCGAGCGAAGCCTTTGCCACTGCCGAAAGGCTTTCGTGAAAAGCGGGGAGGAGACGCGGCCCGGCCTCGATCAGGATGATGCGCGACATCGTGGTGTCGATGGCGCGAAAATCCTTGGCGAGCGCGACTATCGACAACTCGGCGATCGCGCCGGCCATCTCGACGCCCGTGGCGCCGCCGCCGACAATCGCAAACGTCATCAGCCGTCCGCGCTCGGTTTCATCGGGCTCATCCTCGGCCCGCTCGAAAGCGGTGAGAATCTTGCGCCGAATGCGGGTCGCGTCGTCGATGTTTTTGAGACCGGGCGCCAGCAATGCCCATTCCGCGTGCCCGAAATAGGCGTGCCGCGCGCCGGTGGCGATCACGAGCTGATCGTAGGGAACCTCGCGCCCGCGCAGGAGAACGGCTCGCCGCGCGACGTCGATGCCGATGACATGGCCCAAGAGCACGCGCGCATTCTTTTGCCGCGCGAGGATGCTGCGGATCGGCTCGGCGATATCGGCGGGCGAGAGGCCCGCCGTGGCGACCTGGTAGAGGAGCGGCTGAAAGAGATGGTAGTTGCGCTCGTCGATCACCGTGAGCCGCACCGGTGCGCGCGCAAGGCCGGTCGCTGCCCACAAGCCGCCGAAGCCCGCCCCGATGATGACGATGTGCGGCGGCGCTGCTGCCGCATCGCCCGCGGCCGGCGGCGACAGGCCCGGATCGGCGAGCGTCCGCCTGCTCATATGATCCATGTTTGGTCTCCGGCGGGTCTTGCAAGCATAAGGCGGTGGATTCGTGGATGACGACGCCGTCGCGCAGTTGCCACGGGGGCTGGGCGCGTGAGAGGATGCGGGTGCGCGCCCTCGGAAAAGCGCCCGCAGGATGCGATGGAATTCAATCAAGTCCGGTATTTCCTGACGCTTGCGAACACGCTCAATTTCACGCGTGCGGCAGAATCCTGCAACGTGACGCAGCCCGCCTTGACGCGCGCAATTCAAAAACTCGAAGACGAGCTCGGCGGATTGCTGTTTTATCGCGAGCGTAACCTGACGCAGTTGACCGAGCTCGGTCAGCTGATGCGGCCTTTCCTGGAGCAGACCAGCGCCGCGGCGCAAGCCGCGCGCGAGCAGGCGCTTGCCTTCAAGCGGCGCGACAGCGCTCCCTTGCGGCTGGGGCTCGACCATTCGATCGCGGCCGTGGTCTTGGGGCCCGTACTGGGCGAGCTTGCGGCGCGGATCAAGGGCTTCGCGTTATCGATGCAGGAAGCATCGAGCGCCGAGATTTGCGGCTCCCTCCTCGAGGGTGCGCTCGATACGGGACTCGTCGTTGCCGAGGCTCCTGTCCCCGAACGGCTCAATCGCTGGAAGCTTTACGACGAAAGGATCGTCGTTCTGTGTCCGCCGGCGCACGGTTTTGCCCGGCTCGACACGGTTCCGGTCGCGCGGCTTGCGCAAGAGCGGATCCTTCGACGCGACATCCCGGATTGGGCGATCGCCCACGCGATCGAGCCGCTCGCGGCGGCGTTGGGGATTCAGCTGCAGATCCAGCATTCGGGCTCGCAGGAAGACCATCTGCACGAGATGGTCAAAGCGGGGCTCGGTATTGCCTTCGCCGGGGAATTTCAGCCGGTTCCCGCGGGGCTGGTGGCGCGCCCTTTCGCGGAGCCGGAAGCGAGCCGTGTGGTGATGCTGGTCGCGGCCGCCGGACGCCAGCATGGGCCCGGCGTTGCCGGCTTCCTGAAGCTGATGCGTGCGCGCGATTGGAGCGCCGGCGCGGCGGCTCTCGATGGGCATGGAAACGATAACCCCGATCGATTGGCGGTGCGGGTAACTTCCGAGCCAGACTGACGAATGGACAAAAGGCAGCAGGCAGCGAGCGAGAGATGGCGCTGAAAGACGAGCTGGAAAAGCAGCAGGGCAGGTGGCCGGCGGCCGCTCACGCTGCTTACGAGGATCTGGTGCGCCGCCTCGGCGCGGCGGAAACGGCGGGGCGCGCTTTAAAACTTGGAGACAAAATCCCCGATTTCGCGCTGCCCAACGCCGAGGGAAAGCTCGTCGCGTCGGACGAGCTTCTGGCGCGCGGGCCGCTCGTCATCAACTTCTTCCGCGGCGATTGGTGTCCCTTTTGCCGGCTGATGCTGCAGGCGCTCGACCGCGCACTGCCGGCGATCACGACGGCCGGTGGCCGGCTCATCGCGCTCTCGCCCGATACGGGCGGGCGGCTCGCCCGCGCGAAGAAGCGGCTCAAGCTGTCGATCGAGCTCCTCGCGGATGTCGACAACGGCGTTGCTCTCGCTTTCGGCGTGGCATTCCGCGCGCCCGAACCCTACCGCAAGCTCGTCGCCTCTTTCGGTACCGACCTTGCCGAGCGCCACGGCAACGACGCCTGGATCATTCCCATACCGGCGACATATGTTGCCGATCGCGCGGGCATCGTCCGCTATGCCTTTGTCGAGCCGGAATTCGTCCGCCGCGCCGAGCCGGATGACATCGTCGCGGTGCTGAAGCAGCTTTCTTAGGCAGCGCGCCGACGGCTCAATCCGCGCGCAGCTGCCGCCGCAGCGCTTGCAGGGCGCGATGAACGTTTACCTTGAGCGCCGCGACGGAACAGCCGGTTGCTTGAGCCGCTTCGCCGAGCGAGAGCTCGCGCAGACGCAAAAGCTCGACGGCCTCGCGCTGCCGGCGCGGCAAGAGGGTGACCGCACGGCCGAGGGCGTCGGCGACGGCATGGGCCGCAGCGAGCCCACTCGTGCGCGGATCGGCGACATCGGCATAGGCCGAGCCACATGCGGGCACGGAAAGTTCAAAACGCGCGGAACGATAGCGCTGGCGCAGCGCGTCGATCGAGCGCCGCCGTGCGATCGCGGCAAGCCAGGGACGAAAGGGCCGTGCCGGATCATAGGTGTGGCGCATGCGGTGGACCGTCAGGAGCACCTCCTGAACGACATCTTCCACCAGGTCGGGCCGATGCCGGGCGGCGGCGATGGTGCGGATATAGGGCTGGATGGCCCGCAACAGCCGGTCGTAGGCGGAGCGATCGCCCGCCTGTGCCCTGGCCATCAGCTGTGACCAGCGCCCATCCTCCGCGTCGGCTTCGCCGCGGCGCGCGCGGCGGCACCGGGCGAAGGCGTTCCCGCCCGAAGGCATCTCGATGGTGTCCGCTGCCGCGTTCATTGCTCCCTGGTCCCGCTTCTTTGACGCGGTTGAATTGTGCGGCCGGAAGAGCGCTTTTGGACAATGCCAAGTCGTTATGGTTTCGATGCACCGCACCTATCCGCGCGACCGGCAAATCTTTCCACCGGGCTGTAACCGTTCGCTCTCGGCAGCGAAGTTCCAGGCACGGGCGATCGTGTTCTGATCGAACCGGAGAGCAACCCGAGACCACGAGGAGAGATCCCATGAGAGTCCGTTCCACGAAGACCGCACTGGCTTTCGCTTCCGTTTTGACCGTCATGGCGGCGTTGCCCTTGGCCGCGCGCGCCGAAGGCCCGCTTCCCGGCCAGGCCGGCGCCGATACCTCGCTCGGCGAGGCGTTGCGGGCCGATCCCTATGTGCTGATGGTAATCTCGCAGCGCGGCGTGATGACCGAGCGCGAGGTCATGCCGAACGTTGCGGCCGAGTTGATGAAGCACGCAAAGCCGCTCACCGGCGCCATGGTGCTGGTGCATGGCGGCAAGGCCTATATCGTCGACGACATGAAGGCGAAGAACGGCCAGATGCTCAGCGACACTTTCACCGTGCCGCTGGCGCAGAATTTCTGATCTTGGAGGAGACGCAAGGCGGCCCTAGGGCCGCCTTGCGTTTGGAGGCTTGCGGCTATTCCGCCGCGACGCTGATGATCGATTTGTCGTAATCGCCCGAGCCGAGATTGCCGTCCGGGAAAATTCCGCGCTCGGCGATCCAACGCTGCGATTCCTCGAACACCTCGCGGGTATAGGGCTCGAACACGATGCGCTCGCCCGGCCCCCAGCGCCGCGTATCCATCATCGCGTGGAAGCGGACGGGGAATTCCTTTTTGTAATAGTGCGTGTAGAGCTCGGGCCGCAAATCGATGTCGCGTTGCGCCTTGCGCAGCGCCGCGAAATATTTGCGCACATCCTCGGGGTCGGGAGTGCCGTTGATGGTCGCGGCCATCATGAAGGTGGAGTCGAGGATTTTGCGGAAGCCCAGTTGCTCGAGGAAATAATAGGGTCCGCTGAACACCGAGACGGCCGGGGACTGCCGGTCGAACAGGCGTTCCATGCGGCTGAACAGCAAGCCGTCGTTGAAATTGAGCTTGATATCCGCGAGCGGGATGAACTGCTCGAGCGCCTGGATGGTCGCGTAGTGGCTGCCCGATTGATAGCCGACCGAGATCGGCACGCCGGCCAGATCCTTGGGCTCCTTGATGCTCGATTCCGGCGGCACGAACACGCCGGCGGGCGAAACCGAATAGGCATCGGCAAAGAGCTTGCCATGCCCCTGGCTCGCCGCGACGTTGACGGTCCAATGGCACGCGCCGCTGACATCGCAAGTGCGGCCCGCCTCGATGGTCTGGAACGCACCGACCTTGTTGCCGAGATGATGCGCGGCGCCGCTGGTCGAGGGCATGGTTTCCTGGAACTCGTAATCGAGCCCTTCGGCTGCGAAATAGCCTTTCTCTTCCGCGACCCATTCCTGCAGTCGGAAATGCGGTCCGATGATGAATTTTGCCATGAGGCTTCCTCCTTTCCGGTTTGAGTTCGTCAGCAACAGGCGTTGAGCGGGCCGGCTTCGCCATGCTCGGCGACGCGGCGGGCGCGGATCATCTTCACATGGGCGTCCATCAGCTGGCGCGCGGCGGTCGGATCGCGCGTTTCGATCAGGCGCGTCAAGTCGCGATGCGCCTCGAGCACGTGCTCGGCGACGGCGCGGGTGAGGGTGGGGTTGCGCGAGGGCCAAGACACGTGCTGGAGCGATTGCAGCTGCACGACGACCACGCGGTTATGCGAGGCGGAAGCGACGGCGAGGTGGAACTCGGCGCCGTTGCGGGTGAAGCCCGCCACATCGTCGAGCAGATGCTCGGCCTGCGCGTTGAGCGCCCGCAGCCGCGCGAAATCCTCCTTGCCCGCATGCTCGGCGGCGAGCTCGGCCGCGAGACATTCGACCGCGCGCTGCGCGTCCATGATTTCGGCGACATCGGTGCCGATGAGCTCGAGCTGTACCGCGAGCGCCTCGGCGATGCGGCGCGGATTGCCCGCCGCGATGCGCGCGCCGCCGCCCGATCCCACCTTGATCTCGACGATGCCCATGGCTGCGAGCGTCCTCAGCGCGTCGCGCGCGACGATGCGCGAGACGCCCATGCGCGCGGCGATCTCCTTCTCGCCGCCCAAATGATCG
>DATEKH010000125.1:0-16756 GCA_035277525.1 Allostellaceae bacterium | reverse complement strand
GGTCTGCGCCTGCTGCGCGAGGCCGCCCGCCGCGCCGAGAACCTCGCTTGCCGCCGAGCCGGTCGCCGCCGAGGCTTCCTTCACCCGCACGATGTTGCCCGCGACTTCCTGCGTGCCCTGCGCCGCCTGCTGCACATTGCGCGCGATCTCCTTGGTCGCCGAGCCCTGCTGCTCCACCGCCGCCGCAATCGCCGTCGCGATCGCCGCGATCTCGCCGATGGTCTGCGCGATGCCGCGGATCGCTTCGACGGCCTGCTTGGTGCTTTGCTGGATCTCGCCGATCTGACCCGAGATCTCGTCGGTCGCCTTGGCGGTCTGGTTGGCGAGCGCCTTCACCTCCGAGGCGACCACGGCAAAGCCCTTGCCCGCCTCGCCCGCCCGCGCCGCCTCGATCGTCGCGTTCAAGGCAAGCAGATTGGTCTGGCTCGCGATGCTCTGAATGAGCGTCACCACCTCGCCGATCTTCTGCGCACCCACCGCGAGTTCCTGCACCGTCGCGTCCGTGCGCTTGGCGTCCTCGACCGCCTTCATCGCGATCTTCGAGGACTGCGCCACCTGGCGGCCGATCTCCTGGATCGAGGAGGTCAGCTCCTCCGACGCGGTCGCGACCGTCTCGACATTGGCCGAGGCCTGCTCGGTCGCCGAGGCAACCGTCAGCGATTGCTTGCTCGTCTCGTCGGCCGTCGCCGTCATCGAGCGCGCGCTCGCCTCCATCTCCGTCGCCGCAGAGGACAGCGCCGCAACCAAGTCGCGCACCTTCGCTTCGAAATTTTTCGTCAGCATCTCGAGCGCTTGCCCGCGCTTCGCCCTTATCTTGCGCTCGGCCTCTTTTTCGGCCGCCAGCCGGTCGGCTTCGACCATGCTGTCCTTGAAGACCTGAACCGCGCCCGCCATCGCGCCGATCTCGTCCTTGCGGCCGAGGCCGACGATCTCGGCCTTCAAATCATGTCCCGCCAGGCGCTTCATCGCCTCCGTTACAGCGGTGATCGGCTTCGAGACGCCGGCAATGATGAGGAGCGCGATGCCGATCGAGAGCACGCTCACGAGGCCGAGCGCCGCCAGGACCCAGCTGCGCGAAGCGTCGTAGATCCGGGCGCCCTCGCCCGCGACCCGATTGCCCTCCTTGGCGTTGAAATCGAGATCGGCCGAGACCGCGTCGCGGTATTGCGTCAGATCCTTGAGCATGTCGCCCGAGTAGATCGGGCCGATCTTGTCCTGATTGCCCTTTTGCACCAGGTCGACCACTTGCAGCCATTTGAGCCAATAGGCGTTCCAGCTGCTGTTCATGGTGTCGGCGAGCCGCTGCTCGGCTGCGTCCTTGGGCATGGCGAGGTATTCGCGCCAGGCCTTGTCGCGCATATCGACGGTCGCTTGAAGAATCTTGGCCGAATTCTGCCGCGCCTTGTCGTCGGGCTGCATCAGCCAGGTGTTCTGATTGGCGCGGATGCGCTCGCTCGTCATCGCAATCTGGCCGACGACGCGCAGCGAGGGAACCCAATCGTCGCGCAGCTCGGCCGCGGCGGCATTGACGTCGCTGAGGCGTGCAAGCGTGAGAACGCCGAGCAGATCGGCCATCGCGAGGACGGCGATGAACGCGCTCAGCACCTTGGCGCGGATCGACAGATTCTTGAAAAATTCCACGGCGCATTTCCCTCGGCGGTGTCGCTGCGCCACGATGATAGGGTGTGCGTTCTAATGAAAATTTAAGGCGAAACGGAAATTTTCCCGCGCGCGCAGCCCCTAACCGCCGGTAACCATTCATGGCCTGGCGCGGCATCGGCCCCGCGTCTCGCCGTCAAGGACCGTTCTTCTTGACGAGGCGCAGGAGACGCTCGCGCAAAACCTCGCGCGGATCGCGGCCGTCGATCGTCGGCTCATCGGACGCCGAGCGGGCTTGCGGCGCAAACAGGCCGAAATGGCGCGCCAGCGCGTCGAGCGCGGCTTTCTTGTCGTGAAGCCGAAGCCGAGCGCCCTTGCCATTGGCCCCTGGCGGCTCGATCGCGGCGATCGCGCCCGTCTGCCAATCGTCCAAGCTTTCCTTGGCCCGCAAGCTCACGCCCTTGGGACCCCAATCGAGGAAGTGGCGCAGATCGGCGAAGGCGATGCGCGCATACTCCTCGATCACGCGATCGGCGGTGACGCGTCTCTGCTGCTGGCGCGCGGTCAGCATGCGCTCGATCGCCGCGGCGATCGCCGGCTTGCTCAGCAAGCGCGTTGCGATGGCTTGCGCCTGTCCGGTCGGGTAGCCGGCGCGGATCGCCGCCGCCTTCGGATCGAGATCGACCGGATACTCCGCGAGAAACCGCTGCTCGCGCACCGTCAGCTCCGCGGTTTGGTCTGGATCCTCGTTCATCGCCATCATTCTGCTCACGCCTGCGCCGCCAGGCGCTCGGGCTCGATCAGATTCAATCCGAGAATACGGGCAAGGCAGGCGAGCGCTTTGCGCTCCTCTTCCGCGGGGCCGCGCGGGCGGCGATGCGCCAATCCTGCGATAAAGGCAAGCGCGGCGGCGGTGTCGTCCTCCGACTCGGAGAATTGCGCGAGGAAGTCGCCGACCGCATCGAGATCGGGGAAGAGCTGCAGTTCGACGAAGGCGACGCGGACATATTCCTCGATGATGCGCTCGGCCGTGATGCCGGTGCGCGCCGCGCGCTCCGCCATGGCGGTGCGGATGGCCGCGGCAATCTCCGGCCGCCGCAGCAGCCGTGCCGCGGTCTTGCCCGCATGCCGGGGCGCGTAGCCGGCGCGGATTGCGGCCGCTTTGGGATCGAGGTCGATCAGATATTCGAGCACGAAGAAATCCTGTCGTCGAAGCACGGGTCGGTCCTTTCATGAAAAAACCCGGCGAAGCGCCGGGTCGGGCTTGGCCTCAAGCTCGGCCAAAATGAAAAAGCCCGGCGCAAGGGGCCGGGCTTTCGAGGGGGTGAGAGAGTCTTCAGCCGCGCGGCGGCCTCAGCTGCGGCGCTGCGGCGACAAGGCTATCTTTCAAGCGCTCCGCGTCGGGCTCCGATAACGGGCCGGCAACGACGCGGTGGAAATGCTTGCCATGCACGGTTGCCGCGACGATCGCCGGGTGAAAGGACGCATAACGCGCGCGCGCCGCTTCGGCGTGACGCGTTTTGAGGAAGCTGCCGATGACGACGTAGCGGTCGGGCGCGGTCGAAGGCGCGGGCGGTGCGGTTTCAGGCGATGCAGCCTCAGGGACCGACGCCACCTGCTGGTCCGGCTTGGCCTCGGGCGGCGTGTCGACGCAAATCGGCTTTCGCTGCAGGATGCGGATGAAGGAGCAATCGCTGCGGGCGATGGCGGAGTAGGCGTGATCGGTGACGGTTTTGCCGGTCGCGGCGTAGCTCACGACATCGGCGGAATAGGACGCGACCACGAGCACCGGCGGCATTGCGCAGCCGCCCAAAGCCGTAAGCGTGCCGAGCATCGCGAGGAAGGCCAAAGTTCTGCGCATGGGACCGTTCGAAAGAATCGGTCAGAGTTTCAATTAATTGGCGACCGAAAAGCAAGGGAATTCACAGCATAGCGACGCAAATAACTGAAAAAGCCCAGCCGAGAACCGGTTAGGCAAGAAAAAAGCCCAGCACTTTCGAGCCGGGCCGACTTTTTCAAGATGTCACTTTATTACCATATCAATCCGGATTGGTCAAGCAAAAACCGCCTCTCGCTTGCCTCTCGCTTGCATTGGCGAAGGAAGCGCGGCGACTGCAACGCCCTGTCGGTGGCCGAACTTCGGCGGCCCTGCTAAGGGCGGTCGAGTCGAATTGGGCCTCAGTTGACGGCGGCGGTCTGCGGCGGCTTGCTGGTTTGATCCGACGCATAGACCTCGATACGCACCGGGGCCACGCCGTCATCCTTCATGCCGAGCTCGCTGGCCGCGGCCGGCGAGAGATCGATCACGCGGCCACGGACATAGGGCCCGCGATCGTTGATCCGCACCATCACCGACGCGCCATTTGCGAGATTGGTCACGCGAACCCGCGTGTTCATCGGCAGCGAGCGGTGCGCCGCCGTCATGTCCGTGTTGGTCAGCTTCTCGCCGTTCGCGGTGCGCGCGGTGCGCTTGGTCTTGCGCGTCTTGCCGTACCAGGAGGCAAGTCCGGTCTCGGTGAAGCTCGCCAGCCTTTCTTTGCTCACCGCTGTGACCGGCGCGGCGACCACGTTCGGCGGCGAGGATCCCGTATCCATGGGCATGGGCGCAGCGCAGGCGGAAAGCCCGGCGGCAATGGCGAACGCGGCAAAAGCACCGCGCAGTCTCCCCCACGAATGTTCCTCGATCACTCTCATCCCCCCAGAGTTGACCGAATTCATTGATACCTTGTTACGCGACAAACCAACTCAACGCAATTTTTAGCAACAAGCCGCAGACATTTGACGGAAAGGCTGATCCCCCGGATGGCGGCGACCCGCCCGGATGCGCATCGGACCACATCATGGCGGGTCCCGCCAACGAAAAAATCCGCCCCCGGTCGAGTGTTTTCTGTGGCCGCGCTCAGCGGCGATCGCGCAGGCTCATGATATAGGCGATGACATCGGCGGATTCGGCCGCCGTCAGAACCAGGCTCGGCATGCTCGGATGGGGATTGGTCAGCCAGACATTGAGGCCCGCTGGCGTCGTCGCCGCGGCATTCGCGATCGTATGAAAATCCGGCGCATCGGCGAAGCGAATGGGCGAGGACTGATCGGGCGCCACGACATGGCAGGGCCGGCAATTCTCGAGCGCGAAGCGGCGACCCTTCACCGGGTCGCCGGGCACCGCCGCACCATTCGCGAAAGCGTTCGTCGAAGCGCCCTGCGCGGCGGGAGGCGAAGCCGGCATTGGCGCGGGAGGCGCGTTGGGCACTGTCGGCGCCGCCGCGCGTAAATCGCGGCTGCGATCGGCAACGGGCGCGCCAGGCGCGCTCGATATCGGACCGGTCACACGGCTTGCAGCGATATCCGCCTCGACGGCGTTCGATGCCGATCCGCCCGGTGCGGATGAGCAGGCCGCGCCGAGCGGCAGCAACGCACCCGCGATCATCGCCAACACCGTCTTTCGAGACATGGCTCTCCTCGCTTCTCGCCCGCGTCAGCCGGGACGATGCATGAAGCAGCCCCCCACGCGATGCAAGCGCGATCGATGCGACGCGTCCGACCGTGCGTGACATCGCAGCGCTCACAGGCCGAAATGCGCCTGCAGCACGCCGAGCGAGCCGAGCAAAATTCCCGACGCCGCTTCCTGGCTCAAGGAACGGCCATTCCATCCTTCGCGCAGCGCCCAATCCTTGAGCGTCCATTCGCAACCGACGACATGCCAAATGCATGAGCCCGCCGGCGCCGACATGCCGCCAAGCGCTTTCAGCGCACGCCACACCTTCTTGCGGGCTTCCGCCTGACGCAGGCTCAGCGGCGTCTCGCCGCCGTTCTCGGGCAGGCGAAGCAAATCCGCCGCACGCAGCGGGTTGAGCGCCGCGGTCACGAACAGCGCGTGGAAATCTTCGCCGGCCTGATGCATCGCGCTGGTGATCGTGTTCTTGCGCAGCATCACCGAGAGCGTGTCGGGCGCGCGGTAGGGTCGAGCGGGTCTTCCCGCTTCGTCGGCAATCGCCTGCGGCAAGCGCTCGACCGCGCCATGAGCGAAACGCTCCGGCGTCGGCGCCACCTCATCGGCGCGCGGCAGCGTTCTGTCGCGGGCGCGGCTCATTCGTCCCCCGCGCCGCGCGAGAATTTACGCGGCAGATCGCAGTCCTCGAGCGAGCCGTCTTCTTCGACTGGCTCGGGTACGGCGCAGGCTGCAAAGCGCGGCGATGGCGCGCGCAGCATCGCAGCGGCGGCCTCGTCCTGCTCCGCCGCAATTCGCGCCCCTTGCTGGCTTGCGGGATCGACGCCGCAAAGCGGCGCGTGAACGGCGCAATAGGACGAGCCGGGTAGTGCGGGCGCGCCGCAAAACGGCGCCGCGCCGCTGCGCCACGTTCCGGCGGCGATATAAGAACAGACACGCCTTGCTTCGTCGTCGGGCGTCATCGAGAAAGTTCGTGTTTCGTTCTTAACCGAGGACGACGTTCGGCTTCCCTTGAGCAAGGGCTCGCTCCCTTTAGTACGTAAATTACGTACATTTCATACGCCAAATTTCGCCAGATTTCAAGCAAAAAACGTTTGCAAATGTATGGCGCATGCGTCTACACTCGATCCATGGCTGAAATCGCCGCCGTTTCTCGCCGTTTGAAGCAGCTGCGCCAGCGCGCCGGCCTGTCGATCCGCGAAGTCGCCCACGCGCTCGGCATGGAGCATGGATCGAGCTATCAGCACTACGAGGATCGGTTTCGCAAAGCGCTGCTGCCGCTGGAATTGACGCAGCGGCTGGTGCCGATCTTCGGCGCCAAAGGAATCGATCCGGCAGAGCTCTACGCCCTCGCCGGCGTCGATGGATCGGGCATGCGAGGCCTCGCGCCCAAGCTCGAAGAATCGAGCACCGGCACCCTCAAGATCGAAGAGCTCGATGTCCGCGCCTCGGCAGGCGACGGGCTAACCGGCGAGAACGAGAAAGTCGTCGGCGCCTGGCGGGTGCCGAGCGAGGTCGTGCGGTTCTATTCGACCGCGCCCGCGGCGGATCTGCGCATCATCACCGTCATGGGCGACAGCATGGAGCCGACGCTTCAGCCCGGCCAACGCGTATTGGTCGATACCGGCGACTGCACGCCGAGCCCACCGGGCGTGTTCGTCGTGTGGGACGGGTTGGGCCTCGTCGTCAAGCGCGTGCAGACCTTGGCGCATAGCGAGCCGATCCGCGTGCGCATCAGCTCCGACAATCCGAAATACGAGGCCTATGAGCGCAGCCTCGCGGAAGCCTACATTCAGGGCCGTGTCATCGGCCAGTGGCGATGGCTGTAACGCCGGCGGCGGTCGACCGGGCCGGGGCTTGATAGGACTTCAGCGCTCGTAGCGCTTGCGCCGCCTCGTCGGCGAAGCGCGCGCTCAAGGCGCGGCATTCGGCCTCGTTGCCGGCGCGGCAGGACAACTCGACGACGCTGGCAAGAGCCGAGAGCCGCGCGGCACCGACATTCCCCGCGACGCTGACGACATCGTGTGCTTGGCGCGCCGCTTCCGCCCAGGCGGAGCGCTGGAGCTGCTCCGATAGATCCTTGACGCGTGCTTCGAGGCCGCGCGTGAACTCGGCCACCAGCCCGGCGAATTTCTGCTCGTCGAGCACCTCGCGCAGATCGTCGAGGCGCGCGCGGTCGAAAACCGGCGCGGGTGCATCCGCAGCCTGGCGCGGCGCGGGTTCGGTGAACGGCTTCGCGACCATGCCCGATTTTCCGCCGATCCGGTCGAGCAAGGCAAGCAGATCAGGCGGGTTGAAGGGCTTCGAGATGTAGTCGTTCATGCCGGCGATGAGGAATTGCTCGCGCGCGCCGGCGAGCGCATGCGCGGTAACGGCAATGATCGGGACGTCGCGCTGCGGCGGCCGCAGCGCGCGGATGCGCTTGGTCGCTTCCAGCCCGCCAAGATCGGGCATCTCGATATCCATCAGCACCAGGTCGTAACGGCCCGAACGTGCCGCTTCGACGGCCTGATAGCCGTTCTGCGCGATGTCGATGCGGTGCCCTGCCTTGGTCAGGATCGCGCGCGCGACGTGCTGGTTCACCGGATTGTCCTCGGCGATGAGCACGCGCAAATGGCGCTGCACCGGTTCGGCGACGGCGAGCCCGGCGATTTCCGCCGGATTGACGGACGAGGTGGCGGGTGCAAGCGAGACCTCGAACCAGAACCGGCTGCCGACGCCTTCCTCGCTGCTGACGCCGATCGTTCCGCCCATGAGCTCGATGAATTGCCGCGAGATCGCCAATCCGAGGCCGGAGCCGCCGAATTTCCGCGCGATCGAGCCGTCGGCCTGCGAGAATTTCTGGAACAGCTTTTGCTGTGCGGCCGGCGGGATGCCGATGCCGCTATCGATCACCTCGAAACGCAGCGTTTCGCTTCGCGCGGTGCGCTCGGTCGCCGAGACCTCGATGTGCACGCCGCCGGTCGCCGTAAACTTCACGGCGTTGCCGGCGAGGTTGATCAGGACCTGCCGCAGGCGCGTTGGATCGCCGACGAAATAGCCGTCGACGCCGGGAAGGATCCGTGTCGTGAATGCGATCCCCTTCTCGCGCGCACGCGGCTGCAAGATCGGCACCACCGACTGGACGAGTTCGCCAAGATCGAAGGCGACCGCCTCGAGCGTCATCACGCCGGATTCGAGCTTCGAAATGTCGAGAATATCGTTGATGAGGTGGAGCAGCGATTCGGCACAGGAGGCGATGGAATCGGCATATTCCTGTTGCTCGACGCTCAAGGCCGTTCCGCGCAGCAAGTGGCTCATGCCGATGATGCCGTTCATCGGCGTGCGGATCTCATGGCTCATCGCGGCGAGAAAATCCGATTTCGCGCGATTCGCCGCTTCGGCGGTATCTCTCGCCGCTTCGAGCTTCATTTCATTGTCGCTCAGCTGCTGCGCCATCTCGCTGCGCCGGCGCTCCTGCCGCGCCAGCGCCCCGAACAAGATCCCGCTGCCGATGATGGCGGCCAAGGTGCCGATCGCGATCACGAAAGTGTCGCGGCGCCAGCCGGCGAAAACAGTCTCGACGCCTTCGCTGACCGAGACGATGAGCGGAAATCCGCGCACAGCGTGCACATCCGCAAGCCGACGCATGTCGTCGAAGCCAGAGCTGAAGCCAGAAGCCTTTTCCGCACCCCCCATGACGCGGCGCACGAGCGGCGCCTCGGCGAGCGATAGGCCGCCGATCGCGTCGTTCAGCGGCGGATAGAGCGCCAGCGCCTTGCCGTCGTCGCGCAAGAGGGCGATGCCGCTCTCCGGCCCGAGCGCGATCGAGCGATAGAAATCCTCAAAATAGCTGAGCCGGATGGCCGCCGTCACCGCGCCTAGATAGGTCCCGTCGCGGGCGCGCAAGGCGCGGGCGATGTACAGCGTCCAAGCGCCGGAGCTGGCGCTGCGCATCGGGTTGCCGATCAGGAGAGCGGTATTGGCGGGATCGCGTGACGCGATGATGTGCTCGCTGCGGGAATTGTCGAGCTCGGGAGGGGGCCAAATTCGCGAGGAGTTGAGCAATTGCCCGGCGGCGTCACTGATGGACAGCGATTCGACCTGCGGCAAGTTGCTGCGCTCGAGCTCGAGATAGCGGTGTATGTCGCTGTCGCCGAGCTTCGCGCGCAACGCTTGCGGCGTGGCGATGTTCTTGTCGGCGATGTCTTGCTGGATTTCGGCCAGCATCACGTCGACCGACTGGAACGAGCGCGCGGTCTCTTCGGCGAGCACGAGCGAGACGTTCGCCAGCATGCGCTGGGCGTTTTCGAGCGTGGTTTCGTAGAGCGTCCAGACCGCGAACCCGGCCGCGAGCAGCATCACCGCGACGGCGCCGATCCCGGTCGCGGCCAACAGCCGATTGGTCGATCTCGTGAAAAAAACTTTATTCGGCAACGCGAACCTCAACCCCGCGCCTCCGAGCGCACGCCACGCGATCGACCGGCCGTTTTGGGGATGAAGTCTCGGCCGCCAGGGTTAAGCAGCGGTTAATCCGGCTGTGACATTACCGCGCGGCTCGCCCGCTCTCGGGCCCCGATTGTCCGCGCGCGCTCGCGCCGGTATGGTGAGCGGCACAAGAGAGGATGGGAGGAAACGATGGCGCCCGCGCCGCATATCATCGACGTTCACCACCATTTCGTGCCGCCCGCCTACAAGGCGGCGGTGCAGCCCAAGCGCCGATTCATGCCCTGCATGGACGCCTGGACGGTCCAGGGCTCGATCGAGGACATGGACAAGGCGGGCGTCGCGACCGCGCTGGTCTCGATCACGCTGCCCGGTCTCCATTTCGGCAACAACGAGGAGGCGCGGCGCCTCACCCGCATCTGCAACGACTACGCGATGGAGATGGCGCGTAACTACCCCGGCCGCTTCGGCCTGTTCGCGGCCCTACCCTGGCCCGATGTCGAAGGCTCGCTCGCCGAGCTCGCCTATGCGCTCGACACATTGAAGGCGGACGGGATCGGGCTCTACACGAGCTACGGCACGACATGGCTGGGTCACGCCGATTTCGCGCCGCTGTTCGAAGAATTGAACCGCCGCAAGGCGGTGGTCTACACCCACCCGGTATGCGCGCCGTGCTGCCAGGGCCTCGTTCCCGAGGTCAATGAATCGATCATCGAATACGGTACCGATACGACGCGGACGATCGCGAGCCTGCTCTTTACCGGCAGCGCGGCGCGCTATCCCAACATCAAATGGATCTTCTCGCATGCTGGCGGAACCATGCCCTTCCTCATCGAGCGGCTGGTCAACCTCGCCAAGGCGCCGTCCCATGCCGCCAAGCTCCCCAACGGCTTGATGCACGAGTTGCAGCGCTTCTACTACGACACGGCGCAGGCTTCGAATCCCTCGGCCTTGGGCTGCTTGCGGACGATCGTGCCGACCTCGCAGATCATGTTCGGCACGGATTACCCGTTCCGGCTGTCGATCGAGCATGTCGAAGGTCTCGCCGGCTGCGGCTTCGGCGCCGGCGATGTGAAAGCGATCCATCGCGACAACGCACTGCGTCTGCTCCCGAAATGGGGCCGGTGATCAGGCCTCGGGCGACGGCCGCGCGACGCGCTCGCTGACGCGGCGCGACTGGACCCATGGCGATCATCGACGTCCATCACCATTTCGTTCCGGCAGCCTACAAGGATGCGCTGATCGCAGCGGGCGATGCCTGTCCGCCTCCGGGCTTCCAAGAACCGCTGCGGCAGTGGAGCGCGGCACGCTCGCTCGATGACATGGACAAAGGCGGAACCCAAAGCGCCGTGCTCTCGATCACGACGCCCGGGATCCATTTGGGCGACGACAAGGCCGCGCGAAAACTCGCCCGCGCCTGCAACGAGGCGGGAGCGCGGCTTGCGGCCGATCATAAGAACCGCTTCGGGCTGTTCGCCGCGCTGCCTTTGCCCGATATCGACGGCGCCCTCGCCGAAATCGCCTATGCGCTCGACACGCTCAAGGCCGACGGCATCGGTCTTTATACCAATTACCGCGCAAAATGGCTGGGCCACCCGGATTTCGCACCGATCCTCGCCGAGCTCGACGCCCGCAAGGCGGTGGCGTTCGTTCACCCAACCTCGGTCTATTGCTGCTCGGGGCTGCAGCCCGAATATAACGATGCGATCGTCGAATATGGCACCGACACGACGCGGACCATCGGCAGCTTGGTGTTTTCGGGCGCTGCTTCGCGCCATCGCAACATCCGCTGGATCTTCTGCCATGGCGGCGGGACCATGCCCTATCTGATCGAGCGCTTCCTCACCCAAGGAAAGCGCATGGACCATCCCGATCTGTTGCCCGACGGCGTTCTCCACGCGCTGCAGCGCTTCCATTACGACATCGCGCAGGTGGCCCATCCGGCGCCGATGAGCTGCTTGAAGCAAATCGTGCCTGCAACCCAGATCGTCTTCGGCACCGACTATCCCTACGGCTCCGGCAGTCTTGGCCATGCCAAGGGCTTGCATGCCTGCGACTTCACCGCCGCCGAGTTCGCGGCGATCGAGCGCGAGAATGCGCTTCGGCTTCTGCCGCGCTTTGCTTCCCCGGCGGCTTCGTCCGTCTAAGGACGCGCGACAAGCGCCGGCGTGGTTCCGGGCGGCCGGCGATGATGCGTCGATTGCTCATAGGCGAAGGCGATCTCGATCAGGACCGGCTCGCTCCAGGGGCGCCCGATGATCTGCAATCCCGAGGGCAGGTCCTCATAGGTGTAACCCATGGGCACGACCGCCGCCGGCCAATGCAAGCCGGACGCGATCCAGGTGGTTGCGCCGGTCGGCGTCGTGTTGCGATCGCCGTTGAGCTTTGGCGGAAAGCTCGCGACCGGCAGAATGAGCGCGTCGATCCGGCCGCGATCCATCGCTTGGACATACGCCTCGCGCATCCGCGCCTCATCGGCCTCGAGCGCCTTGACGCTCGGATCGTCGCCGGGCGCTGGGGCGATAGCGGTCGCCCTGAGACCGACTTCGTGAAGCGGATGAAACTTCCCTGCCGCCACGATCTCGGCGATGCTTTTGGGGAATTCCGGCGCCGTTCGCTTGAGATAGCGCTCGAGCGCGGCGCGCACTTCGCTCGCAGGATGCGCTCGCGCGGGAAAGGCGTCGAACGCCGGCACGATGAACGGGTCGACGATCTCGGCGCCGCTGCGACGCAGATCCGCAATGGCATTCTCCAGCAAGCCGACGACTTGCGGATCGGAGCCATTGGCGGGGAAGGCTTGGCGCAAGACGCCAAGACGTTTGCCGCGCGCACCGTTTTTATTGAGGAAGGCCTTGTAGCTTGGCGGGATTTTACCGGCCGCCGCCGCCGTCGCAGGGTCGTCTGCATCGGTGCCGGCGATGACGTCGAGCAGCGTCGCCAGGTCCGCGACCGTCCGCGCCATCGGGCCCGCGGTATCGCGCGCGTCGTAGAGCCCGACCATGCCGGCGCGCGACACCAGCGCCCAACTCGGCCGCAGGCCGACGAGCGCGTTGTTCGACGAGGGATTGCGGATCGATCCCCAAGTATCGGAGCCGAGGCCGACCACGCCGTAGCTGGCGGCAAGCCCGGCGCCCGTGCCGCCCGACGAGCCGCCCGTTGCATAGGCGGTGTTGTACGGATTGCGCGCAAAGCCCGGCAGGACCGAATTGATGTTGTCCAACCCGCCGCGCGCCCATTCGGACATGGTGGTCTTCGCCAGGATGATGGCTCCTGCGGCGCGCAATTGTCGGACGGCGGTCGAATCCTTCGACGGCACCCAGCCGAGGAGAGCGGATGATCCGGCCGTGGTCTGCAAGCCTGCGACGTCATAGTTGTCTTTCACCAGCACCGGGATTCCGTGCAGCGCTCCCGACATCACCCCGGTTTTCTGCAAGCCGGCGTCGAGGAGATCGGCATCCGCGAGCGCTTTCGGGTTCGTGACGATCACCGCGCCGAGCGCCGGGCCGCGGCGGTCATAGGCCGCGATCCGGTCGAGATGGGCCTGCGTGACGCTCCGTGCGGTTGTCTTGCCCGCGCGGTAGGCCGCGTGGATTTCCTCGATCGTCGCCTCTTCGACCGCAAACGCGGAAGCTGGGTCGCGATTCATGGGGACCTGTGCCGGGCCTTAGATCTTTGCCAGCGCCTGATCCAGATCCTCGATCAGATCTTGCGGATCCTCCAGCCCGACCGAGAAGCGCACCAGCGCATCGGAAATGCCGAGGGCCTGGCGATCCTCCGGCTTCAGCCGATGATGCGTCGTGGTTGCCGGATGGGTCACGAGGCTTTTGCTGTCGCCGAGATTGTTCGAGATGCGCGCGAGCTTGAGCGCGTTCAAGAAGCGGAATGTCTCCGCCTTGTCGCGGCCGGCCTCGAACACGACGATCGTGCCGGCACCGCTCATCTGCCGCTTGGCCAGCGCGTGTTGCGGATGGCTCTCGAGCCCGGGATAGCGCGTGCCGCGCACGCGCTTATCGCGCTCGAGGAACTGCGCGATCGCCAGCGCGCCGGCGCATTGCTGCGTCACTCTCAGATCCATGGTTTCGAGCCCCTTGAGAAGCAGCCAGGCATTGAAGGGCGAGAGCGCCGGCCCGGTGTGGCGCAGGAAAGGCGCCAATTGCTCGAGAACGTATTTCTTCGAGCCCAGCACTGCGCCGCCGAGGCTGCGGCCCTGCCCGTCGATGTGCTTCGTCGCCGAATAGACCACGATATCGGCGCCGAGGCTCAAGGGCCTTTGCAGCAAGGGCGAGGCGAAGACATTGTCGATGACGAACACCCCGCCCGCCGCGTGGGTGAGATCGGCGACCGCTTTCAAATCGACGAGCTCGAGGCCGGGATTCGACGGACTCTCGCAAAACGTAGCGGCGACGCCGCTCTCGAGCGCGCGCTCCCATTGGTCGAGGTCGCGGCCGTCGACCAGAACCGTCTCGATGCCGTATTTAGGCAAGATATTCTGAAGGATATGAAGGCACGAACCGAACAATGCGCGCGAGGCGACGACCTTGTCGCCGGCCTTCAAGAAGCACGCGAAGGCGGCGAAAACCGCCGCCATGCCCGATGAAGTGGAGCGGCACGCCTCGGCGCCTTCGAGCAGCCGCAGCCGCTCCTCGAACATCGTGATGGTCGGGTTGGCGTAGCGCGAATAGACATAGCGCTGCCCGTCATTCTTGAACGCGAACTCGGCCTCTTCGGCGGTGCGATAAACATAGCCAGAGGTCAGATAGAGCGCCTCGCAGGTTTCCTCGAATTGCGAGCGCAGCTGGCCGCTATGGGTCAGCACCGTCCGGGGCCGCCAGGTCGCGGAATGCTCGGGATCGATCAAAGCCATCTCGTCTCTCCTTTCCTCGCGCCGCCCCGGGACGGCACGGACAATAAAAAAGCCCCGAACCGCGTGGGTCAGGGCTTCGACGAGCCTCCGACCTTTTAGCGGTTGTTTTAACGTGGCCGCAAGCCGGTCGGCTTCAAATCACCACGGGGTTCCACGAAATTGCGAGACGGCGCGGCGGAAGTCAAGCGGGCAGTTTTAGACCGGTGCGGGCGGCGGCCCGGGCGGCAGGATGAAATGCAGCACGAACAGCGCGATCACGAAGGCAAGCAGCGCCGCGCCGATATAATCGTAACGATCCCAGGAGCGCATAGGGCCCATTATCATCCCGCGCATGGCACGTGCAAGCCGGCTGTCATGCGGCACGTCAACGCAAGGCCATCCCTCGACCGCGCCGCCAGAACCGCTGGGGATTAGGCGGGCAAGCCTTCGAGCGCCGCCGCCAGCCGGTCATACCATTGCGTTTGATCGGCCGGGGTGAAATGCGCATTGGCGGGGCTCGGGTTCGGCACGACGAAAATAGGCGCCGCGCCGATCGTCGCGGTTTGCATTCCTAGGCTCGGATCCGCGGCGCTGGGTGCGAGGAGGCCGTGCAGCGGGCGATAGGCGGTCAGACCGTGAATGCAAGCAATGCGCGGCTTCAACGCGGCGAGCTTCAACGCCAGGGCTTCGGCGCCGGCTTCGAGCTCCGCTCGCGATAGCTCGGCGGCGCGCGCGCTCGGCCGCTTGACCACATCGGTAAAGCCGATCCCGTGCTCGAGGAGCAGCGTGTCATGGCAAGGCTCGAGCCGCTCCAACCCAAGCGCTCGACGCGCCTTGACGCTGAGGCGCGAGCGCGACAAGGCGGGCCAGAAGCGGTTCGTTGGCCGCGCGAAATAATGCCCCGTCTGCGCCGAATAGAGCGAGGGGTTGATCCCGACGAAAACGATATCGAGACCCGGACGCAGTAGGTCGGGCAGGCTCGGCGCGGCCGCCGCGACGGCGCCGCGCGCCATCACGGCACCGGCAGCAGCGCCGTCGTGCCGGGGTCAAGCTGCATGTCGAAAGCCGCCAGCAACAGAGCGGTACCGGCATAATTCCCCATCAGCTCGACGAGATCGACGAGGCCGCGCGCGCCGAACTGCTTGAAGGCGCGGGCATAAGTCGCCGAACCGAGCTTCTTGGTGCGAAACAGCTCGCGGCCCAGCTCGATGATGAGCGCGTCTTTTTCATCGAGCCCGGTCGTGGACTTGCGGTGCTTCACCACGTCGATGAGCGCGGCGCTCAGCCCTTCCTTGAGCGCTTCCGGCTCGTGTGCCGCCCACTCGAAGCGGCTGTCGCATTCGCGCGCGGTGACGAGGATGGCGAGCTCGCGCACGCGCCCGCCGAGCCCCGATTCATAGCGCAGATAGCGGTTGACCGGCCGCACCAGCGCGGCGAGCGCCGGCGAATGAAGCTGGATGCCAGCCGGGCCTTTGAGGCCGCGGATCGTGCCGCCTTTCGGATCCGTCGCCTGGTCGTAAATGCGCTTGCCGGCCTCGTCCAAATCCTCGCGCTTCGGCAGAGGCAAGCGGCAACCAGATTGCGCATCGATATCGTCGGGCGTCATGTTCTCCCTCTCTTTACGCAGCCAACTCTCCGCTGGACGCGGGGTGAAGCGCGAACGAAAATCGCCCGCCAAGGAAGGATATGAGGGAATGCGGGTTTTTGCCAATCTCGACGCCGTCCGCCGCGCTCTCGGCGACACCCTGGGCCCGAGCGATTGGGTCACGATCGATCAGGCGATGATCGATCGCTTCGCCGAGGCGACCGGCGATTTCCAATGGATCCATGTCGACCGCGAGCGCGCCGCGGCTTCGCCCCTGGGCTCGACCATCGCACATGGGTTCCTGACCCTCTCTCTGCTGCCGCGCTTGGGCAACGAGGTCTACCGCGTCGACGGCATTGCGGCGCGGCTCAACTATGGTTGCAACAAGGTGCGCTTCACCGCGCCGGTCAAGGCCGGGCAGCGCGTGCGCGCGTCTTTCAAGTTCATCGCGGCCGAGGACGCGCCGCAGGGCTTGCGCCTCACCATCGCGGCGACGGTCGAGCTCGAAGGCTCGGCCAAGCCCGCCTGCGTCGCCGAGCAGATCGCGCTGCTGATCAAGGCCGAAGGCGCGCAAGCGTGACCCAAGAGCAAGTCCCTGTTCTGATCGCCGGCGGCGGTCCGGTTGGTCTCGCGCTCGCGATCGAGCTCGGCATGGCCGGCATTGCCTGCACCCTCGTCGAGCGCCGCGACGGCTCCGTATCGCTGCCGAAGATGAGCAGCCTTTCGATCCGCAGCATGGAATTGAACCGCCGCTGGGGCATCGCCGAGCAAGTGAAGCGCGCCGGCTGGCCGCAGGCTCATCCCAATGATTTCGTCTATTGCACCAGCATGACCGGGCCGGAGCTCGCGCGCTTCA
>DATEKH010000124.1:0-2826 GCA_035277525.1 Allostellaceae bacterium | reverse complement strand
GTGCTGGTGGTCGATGGCGAGCCCTTGACCGAGAATCCGGCGATCCAGATCTGGATCGCGCGTCACTTTCCGGCGGCGAAGCTGCTGCCCGCGGGCGAGAAGGCGGAATTGCAGGCGATCGCGCTGATGTCGTTCTGCGCTTCGGGGATTCATCCCTTCCTCACGCGCATCAACGCTCCGGCGCGGGTGTGCGGTGTGCCTGGCGCCGAGCCGGCGGTGGTGCGCGCGGCGGCGGCGATGCTCGATGAGAAATTCGCCGTGATCGAGGATCTGCTCGCGGGCCGCGACTTCTTCTTCGACCATTTCAGCGCGCCCGATGCGCATTTCTTCTGGTGCTATCGCCGCGGCACGCAGTTCAATCTCGACTTGAAGCGCTTCAGGCATTGCACCGCGCATTTCGAGCGCATGCTGCAGCGCGCCAGCGTCAAGAAGCTCCTCGCTTTCGAGCAGCAAGTGCAGGCCGATTTCGCCAAGGTAGCGTGAGCGCCGCGGCGCGGACCCGCGGCGAACGCGAGATTAGAATTCCTGGACTAGCTCGACGAGCGTAAAGATGAAGACCGCGACAAAGAGGAGCGATACGAGTAAGTCCATCAAAGAGGCGCGCATGGCGGTCCTTTCGATGGATGACAGCGTGAGGCTGGCAGGTAAAAAAAGCGTCACGATGGCCGGATTGCGGCGATATCAAGGAGTTAGACGGCCCAAGCCCGGCGCGATCCGGCCGCGGCGGCGCAAATCCTCGTAGAGATGCAGCATGAAGGCCGCGCCCAGCAGCGGCGCGGCGAGGTTGACGAGCGGCACCGACAAGAGAAACGCGACGGCGGCGCCGGCGATGATGAGGCCGATGCGGTTGCGCTGCCAAGCCAGATGCACCGCTTGCGGCGGCAAGCGGCGCAGCGCCACCTGCTCGAAATATTCGCGGCCGACGAGATAGCCGTTCAAGAGATAGAACACGGCGAGATTGATGCCGGGCAAGAAGACGTAAACCGGCAGCGCCAGGAGATTGAGGAGGAGGCCGATGAGGGCGAGCTTCAGCCCGCCGAGGATCGCCTCGCCGATGCCGATCTCGCGCGCCGGCGGCTGGCCCGGATAATGCTCCTGCTCGAGCGCGGCGAGGACGCGATCGAGGAACAGGCCTAGCACCAGCATCGACATCGAGGGAAAGACCAGCCAGGCGAGGAAGAGCGCGGCGAGATCGCCGAGGATGCGGATCGGCCAGTCGAGCCAGGGAAAGCGCGCGATATGGACAAGATCGAGGAGCAGCCAGGCGCCCGCCCATAAGAGCGCGAGCAGGATGAAAGCGCCGACGAGGCTGAGCAGCAAAGCCTTGCGCCCGGCCGGCGTCAGCGCGTCTGCGACGGCAAGCGCGAAAGCGGTTCCCATGGCGGCGCAGCATGGGCGAGCAAGGGTTCGGCGGCAAGCGCGCGATGCGGATCGCGCTGGACGATTCGAGAATGCTTGTGACAACGCTCACCCTCACCCTGTCCCTCTCCCGCTCCGCGGGCGAGGGGACGCGCGGTGAGATCGCAGAAGCTGCGTCCCCTCTCCCATGAAATGGGAGAGGGGACAGGGTGAGGGAGAGGATTGAGGAGCAGGCGGGCTTTAAGCGCTCTTGCGCGCTTCCATTGCCATGGCAATGAGCGCGGCGCCGCCGAACAGCAGATCGATGCCGAGGAGGAGCCCGAGAGCCCAGGCAATCGAGCCCGGAAGCCCCGAGATGATGATCGCGGCCAGCACCAGATCGACGATGCCGTTGATCAGGATCCATTCCCACCGGCCCGAGAGCTCGCGGCGATGCGCGAAGGCGAGCACGATCATGGTCACGCCGTCGAGAATGAAGAACGCGATCAGCACGTAGGTGAGCGTCGCGAGCCCGCGCATCGGGTTCCATAACAGCAGCAGCCCGGCGATGAAGGCGAGGATCGCCGAGGCGAGCGCCCAGCCGAAGCCCGGCATGTCGCGCGCGCGCATGGTCGAAAGGAAGCCGACCACGCCGCCGATGATGAGCAGCCAGCCGAGCCAGATGGTGGCGGCGATGCCGGCGAGGGGCGGGATCGCGATCGCCGCCGCGCCGAGAACGAGGAGGATCAGCCCTTCGATCAAAAACCATTTCCAATGCGCGTGCATCGCCTTGGCGATGGCGCCGCGCAGATCGCCGCTGCCGGCCGGGTTCATGGGTGGCTCCCTCCCTCGCGCTGAGAGCGAAAGCCTAGCACGCGCGGCTTTGCCATGTCATGGCGCAGGGCGCGAGCTGACGCTGCATGGCCGGCGCGCGTCCTTCGAGACGCGCAGCTTGCGCTGCGCTCCTTCAGGATGAGGCAAAAGTTTTTCTGGCATCAAACGTCGATGCCATTCACAAAGCTTCCTGATCCTGAGCTTGTCGAAGGACGCGCGATAGGCCTGCAGCGAACGTCCGCACTCACGGCTTCACGTAATTGATGAAGTCGTCGACCGTGATCAGGAAATAGCTCAGATTCTTGGCGATGTAGTCGCGCGTCACGCCTCCATCGAGGTTGAAAGCCTGGGTGGTCTCGATGAACCGGCCGTCGCTGCTCGCGAGCGCGCGGCCGAAGACGTAGCGCTCGTTATAGGCATCGACCGCCTTCGCATCGAGATGCTTGGCGTTGGACCAGTGGACGCGGAAGCGGAACTGGCTGCATTGCCGCTGCGGGCCCGCAACGCCGGGCTCGCAATTGAAGAAATCGGCCTCGACGAAAATCCCGCCCGGCGCCGAGCCGACGACCCAGGGCGTCGCTTCGTCGCGCGTGCCGTCGGAGACATCGGTCATGCCGGCCTGCTGCATGATCGCCATCATGTCGGCGCGGCCGA
>DATEKH010000123.1:0-5665 GCA_035277525.1 Allostellaceae bacterium | reverse complement strand
GCGCCGCCATAGCCGCGCCAGCGCCCGATCGGCAGCATCAGATCGATGCCGGCGTCATCGGCCATTTGCGCGAGCTTCAAATTGTCCTCCCAGCTCGCGCTCCAGCGCTCGGGCACCTTGGTCGCGGCGCGGCCCGAGGAGCAATTGCTGCCGAAAAGGCCGAGCTTCAGCTTGTTGGGGCTGAAGCTCTTGATCCGGCTGGGCAGCGCCGCCGCGATCATCGCGCGCTCCGCGCGGATTTGTCACACGGCGCGGCTGGCGAAAAAATCTGCCGTAAAATCAGGCCATAAAACTCCATCATTCGACTTATCTCTCAGGATTCCGTGGCATCGAGCGGCAGCGATGACGCTAACACGGCGCATCGGCACCGCAACATGTTTGAATTGGCGCGCGCGAATATGGCAGTCTTGTGTCGAAGATAACGCGAATGTCGGGGAGCATCGGGCGCCAAAGCCAAGACCGGCGGCAAAGCCGGAGAGCGAAAACCCGAGTTGGAGTAAAGGGATCGTGGCGAGTTTTGATGAGTCGAGCGAGACGGGACCCGGCTTCACGGTGCGGGAGCTGAAATACGGAACGGTCGAGGTCGTGAGGCAGGCGGACGAGCACGGTCCGACCCGGCACATCAGCGATTTCCGCTCCGCCGCCGAGGCGCAGGCCTGGATCCGCGAGCATGGCTCGATCTGGGTCAAGCGGCACGCCGGACGATCCTGAAATTTGCTTAAAAATTAGACCGTTATTGGCGAATCTTGCGGCGTTGGTGGATGCCGGTGTTGCGTCCCTCGACTGCTCGCGCCGGAGGCGCTCGCACTCGGGATGAGATGCTTTCTTAATGCCATATTCGATTCACCCTCATCCCGAGCTTGTCGAGGGACGCAGGGTGGGATTGCAGCGATTGTTGTGTTCCGGCCGAAGCCTAAATCCGCCTGTTTTGAAACGGTAAAAGCGCCAAGGATTTCGCAATAATTGGCGGCTCATAGTTGCCCGCGAAGGCTCCTGAAAGGCTTTGCGGGGACGCAAGATGGATGACGCGCCGCTCGATCAATCGCTGACCCGACCGGCGTCGCCGCCGCGCGCCGCGAGCGCGGGCGTGCCCACCGCGATCGGCCGCGTCAACACGGTCTCGGGCTTCAAGCTCGTCTGCGTCCTCGCCTCGGCCGGCGCCGGCATCGAGGCCTATGAGCATCTGCAGATCGGCACGCTGGTCAAGATTCCGACCGCGAGCACGATCGCTTTCGGCTTCATCGAGTCGCTGACGATGCAGAGCGCGACGGGCGAGGGCCGCGAGGTCGCCATCGCCGAGATCGAGCTCCTGGGCGAGCTGGTGGCGCGCGGCGCCGACGGCTTCGCGGTGTTCACGCGCGGCATCTCGGTCTACCCGACCCTGGGCGCGCCGCTGTTCCAGGCGAATAGCGACGATCTGGCGATGATCTACGACAAGCCGAACAGCTGGACGCTGGCGATCGGCTCGCTGCATCAGGACCCCAACCGCACCGCCTATCTCATCTCGCAGGAATTGCTGTCGAAGCACTCCGCCATTCTCGGCACCACCGGCTCGGGCAAATCCTGCGCCCTGGTGCTGATCGTGCGCTCGCTGCTCGAGGCGCACCCCAACGGCCATGTGGTGCTGCTCGATCCGCATGGCGAATACGCGCCGGCTTTCCCGGGGTTTTGCGAGCGCATCACGCCGCAAAACCTGCAGCTGCCCTATTGGCTCCTGAGCTTCGACGAGATGTGCGAGATCCTGTGCAGCAGGGACCCGGTCTCGCGCAGCCGCGAGGCCTATATCCTGAAGGACATGATCTTCGCGGCGAAGCGCGACGCGCTGGAGCACGGGCAGAGCGACGCGCATCTGACCGTCGACACGCCGGTGCCGTATCCGCTGGCGAGCCTCGTCAAAGGCATCAACGACGCGATGGGCAAGCTCGACAAGCCCGACAGCACGCTGCCCTATCTGCGCCTGCTGACGACGATCGACAATCTGCGCCACGACAAGCGTTATGCCTTCCTCTTCGGCAGCGTCGCCGTGCGCGACAACATGGTGGAGATTCTGTCGCGCATCCTGCGCGTGCCGGTGGCGGGCAAGCCGATCACCATTTTCGATCTCTCGGCCGTGCCGTCGGAGATCGTCGACGTGGTGGTCTCGCTGGTCTGCCGCCTGATCTTCGATTTCGCCTTGTGGAGCGACCGCGACGAGGCGATACCGACGCTGCTCGTCTGCGACGAGGCGCATCGCTACATCCCGGGCGATGAAAGCCTCGGCTTCGAGCCGACGCGGCGCTCGATCTCGCGCATCGCCAAGGAAGGCCGCAAATACGGCGTCTCGCTCTGCCTCGTCACGCAGCGCCCGTCGGAAATCTCCGAGCCGATCTTGTCGCAATGCAGCACCGTCTTCGCGCTGCGCATGAGCAACGAGAAGGACCAGAATTTCGTGCGCCGCACGCTGCCCGAGACCGCGAGCGGCCTGCTCAACACCTTGCCGACCTTGCGCCAGCAAGAGGCGATCGTGGTCGGCGAAGGTGTCGCCCACCCGATGCATGTCCGCTTCAACGACCTCGATGCCCGCTTCCGCCCCAAGAGCGACGCGACCAATTTTCCCAAGGCGTGGGAGAACGACCTGAAGGGCAGCGACTTCATGCGCGCGGTGGTCGAGCGCTGGCGCCTGCAGATGCGCTAGGGCGGTATCGATCACCGTTGGAGCGGTCGATCCTCTCATCGTAATGCCAGCGAAAAAGCGGGCATCCAGGGAGACTGTTGCTCTGGACCCCCGCTTGCGCGCGCGATAGCGGGGGTGACGAGAAAACAGCGATGCAATCTGATCTAGCCGCGCTCTAGGGTCTGGACTCAATTCAATCGTCGGGGCGACCGCGCAACGGCTGCCCCCACGGCGACCGCGCGCCCCCAGGAACAAACCCGGTCCGGGCGCGTTCCTAACATATCTTTCAACGTTCGAGTGAGGTGTTGCATGACAGCACGATGTCGCGTGCGCCTGCACGCAATCACGCTGGTCTCGAGCCTGGCGCTGTTGGCGGCTCCGGCTCTCGCCCAGTCCCCGGGTGCGCCCGCCATGGGCGGGGCCCCGCCCGCGGGCGGCGCCGGCGTTGCGGCGAAACCCAAGCCGCCTTCGCCCAATCCGCTCAGCATGGAGGACGTTTCCCAGATCAAGGGCGTTGCCGTCTATGGCAGCGACAACAAGAAGATCGGCGATATCGCCACCGTCCTGATGAAGCCGCAAACCAAGACGATCGATCGCCTGGTGATCGGCGAAGGCGGCGTCTTGGGAATCGGCGCGCACAATGTCGCCTTGCCGATCGGCGCCTTCTCCTGGGATTCGGAGGCAGGAAATTTCAAGATCGCACGCACCGCGGATGATCTGAAATCGATGCCCGAATGGCACGAGCAGGTGAGCGAAGCGCCGAGCGGCGGCAGCGACGCGAGCGCTCCGATCACCAACGGCGCGCCATCTCCCGCGCCGCCCGAGAGTGGCGGCCGGTAATCTCGTCGCGATCTTTCTCGGTGTCGCGCCGAGGACGGCACAGCGAAGAGGGCGAGGCCGTGCCTCGCCCTCTTCTATCGACCGCGGCCGAAAACCGGATCCCGGTCTCGACGCAGCCTCCCTGTCGGAGCGTTGTGCCGCCGCTCAGCGAAGGCGGCGCATCGAACGTCCACCCTGTTTATCCGAAGCCGAGCCGCCGCTGTCGACTTAAATAATGTTCAGGCGCAGCTGGTTCCGCGCGCTATTTTTCGGTGCAGCGGCCGCGCGATGCTCACCACAGCCAGACGGCTTTGTGCCTCACCGCGAGGAGCGGCCATGGTCCATCGGGTCCTCGTCTCGTCGCGGCGGGCGTGCGCTCGCTCAATTCGCCGCGGCGGCGGCCGCTTTGGGAAGCGTGATGCCGGTGAAGCGCCAGGTGAAGAGCGCGGCCAGCGCAAAGGGAATGAGGCAGAAGAGATAGACCGCCGACACCGCCTGGCCGACCGCTTGCGGCTCGGTCGCATCGCCGAGCCCCGCGGCATTGGCGATGACGCCGGCGATCGCCGCGCCGAAGGCGGTGCCGAGCGAGCGCACCGACGAGAGCGCCGCCGCGGTGCTGCGCTGCTCGCCCGGCGGCGCGCGATCCATGGTGCGGGCGACGAGATGGACGTTGTAGATGCCGATGCCGAGCCCCATCGCGAAGGCGGAAAGCGCGAGGAGCTCGAGCGCGGGCAGGCGCGCGATCGCCGTGATCGAAGCGAGCCCGGCAAAGGCGACGAGCGGTCCCGCGATGAGCGCCCAGCGCTCGCGCGGGCCCGACCAGCCCGAGGCGAGGAACGCGCCGACCGTCCAGCCCATGGAAATCGCGATGGTGACGAAATTGATGAACAGCGGCGAGACGCCGTGCACCACCTGCAGCAACAGCGGCAGGAACAGCGTCACCGCGGTCTGGCCGGCGGCGTGCATGATCAGCACCCAGAGGCAGAGCCCGATCGGCACGGTGAGCGAGAGCGCGTGCGAGGGGAAGAGCTTGTTGCCCGAGCCGTGGTCGAGATAGAAGGTCGCGCCGACCAGCAGCACCGCGAAGGCGACGAGCGCCGCGCGCGCGAGCGGGCCCTCGACCGGGCCGGTCGCGGCAATCGCGCAAACGCCGACCGCGAGCATGGCGAGGCGGAAGAACGGGAAGGGCGCCACCGCGCTGCGCTCGGCCTCGGTTTCGAGCCGCGCCGGAATCTTGAGGAGCGCGACCACCGCGAAGGCCAGCATGAAGGGCACCATCAGCCAGAACGAGCCGCGCCACCAATGGATCGCGGCAAAGAGCCCGCCGACGATCGGCCCGCCGAGATGGCAGAGCGTGAACGTGCCTTGCGAGATGGCGAGGATGCGGGTCCGAAGCCGCGCGTCGTAGAGGCTCGTGATGAGCGCCATGCCGCCGCCCGAAACGAGGCCGCCGGCCCAGCCCTGGACGCCGCGCGCGGCGATCAGCGAGAACATCTCGGGCGCGAGCGCGCAAGCCGTCGTGCCGAGCGCGAAGACGAAGGCGCCCAGCGCATAGCCCTTCCTCGCGCCGAAGCGCGACCACACCACGCCGGTCGAGGAGGCGCCGATGATCGAGCCGATGGTGTAGAGCATCGCCGCCCAGGTGTAATAGGCGGCACCGCCGATATCGGCGACGATGGTCGGCATGATGATGGCGATGACGAGGACCTGCGTCGCGTTCAGCGCGATCCCGCCGATGATGAGCATCGAATAGAGCGCATACCCGCCGCGGAACAGCTCGGCCCAGGAACCTTTCTCGGAAGCCTCGTCTGCGAGCCCGGCCTTTGGAGGCGCGGCCTCGTCCGCGGTCGTCTCGCCCATGCGCAGTCGGTTGTCTCGTGTTTCGCCCGATTGTCCAAGCGATCTTATCCGGCTCGCAAGCCTCGGCGCCAGCGTCGCTTGTGGCGCCGCGGCGCCCCGCCCGCTAGCCTCGCGGCCGCGTCAACAGAATGGCAGGAGCATCATGAGCGACACGCAAGCGGCTGCGGTCGTCGTCAGCGAAAGCGGCAACGGGCCTTACGCGCAATTCGTGACCGCCGGCCATCACGTCTTCGGCGCCGACGAGCCCTTGAGCGCGGGCGGGCGCGACACCGGGCCTTCGCCTTACGAATTGCTCTTGGCGGCGCTCGGCGCCTGCACGGCGATCACCCTGCG
>DATEKH010000122.1:0-20606 GCA_035277525.1 Allostellaceae bacterium | reverse complement strand
TCAGTTTTTCGGGGAAGTTGGCGATGATGCGGCCGGTCAGCGAAATGTCCTTCAGCTTCATCTTCACGCCGGCCGCGCCGACGAAGGCCTCGACGATCGGCAGCAGCGAAAACGTCGCAAGCCCAGGCGCTTCGTCAGCCTTCGTCCAAACGATTTCGAGACCTGACACTCTTGCACCTCCGCGTGGCGCTTTCCTCGATGTTCCTCGGCTGTCGGAAAGCGGTGCGGACATTAGCACGCGCGAAAGCGCGTGCAAGACGGCGGCTCGTCACAGCTCTGCGCGCGGAATCGGCCCGAAGCAGGCGGGAATCACCTCCGCGGCCTCCGCGACGACGCGATAGAGATTGCGCGCCGCGGGCCGGGTGAAGCCTTGCTCGATGGTGCGGTCGATCAACGCAACGAGCGGGTCCCAGTAGCCATCGATATTAACGAGCGTGACCGGCGCTCTGCTCATGCCGAGTTGGCGCAAGGTGATCGCCTCGAATGCCTCATCGAGCGTGCCGAGTCCGCCCGGGAGAACGGCCACGGCATCCGCCAGCTCGAACATGCGTCGCTTGCGCTCCTGCATATCCGGCACGACGATCAATTCGCTCAAAGCCCGATGCGCGACCTCGCGATCATGCAACGCGATCGGGATCACGCCGATGACGCGCGCCCCCGCCGCGAGCGCGGCGTCGGCGAGCAACCCCATCAAGCCGATGCGGCCGCCGCCATAGAGGAGCTCGATGCCGGCGCGGCCGATCAAGCTGCCGAGCTCGATTGCCGCCGTGCGAAAACGCTCGCGCTCCGGCATGGCCGAGCCGCAGAAGACGCAGAGCCGTTTGGCCGCGCTCATCGCCGCGCCGGCGCTGCGCTGAGGGTTGGAAAAGCCGATTTCAGGAGGCTTGACATGGCTTCATAAATGAGATGAAAAGATACGACGAACTTACGAAAAATTAACCATAATTTTTCGATCGTCATTGCCCGGGGTGGAACTGCAGGATCGACGGCGAAGGCATTGGGAGGCAAGGATGATCTGGCTGCGCGCATCGATTCCCCTGACCATTCCGCTCGCGGTGATCGCTCTGCTGTGGCTCATTCCCGTGCCGCCCGAGACGATTCCGGCGAGCAATGGCGCGACGGTCATCGTTGGCCGCTCGATCGGGCTCGGCCTTCTGACCTTGGCGGTTCTCGCCATCGCCTTCATCTTCCATAGCCTGCGCGAGCCTGCGCGAGCGCCGCGCGAGCCGGCGCCAATGGCCTTGGCCCGCCACGAATTTCGCCGCGGTTTCGCCAGCGGCGAGAGCGCGGCGCCGGTCATCAAGCAAGCGGCGCCGACGACCATCGTCGTCGCGCTGCCGCGCCGGCGGGCAAGTAAATCTTCCGTCGCCGTGCCGCCGGAGGCGCCGCAAGCCAGCATCGAATCGGTCACCAAGCGGCTCGAGGAGCGCGCCGGCCTGCTGTGGTCTCGGCGCACAGCCGAGCGGGCCTAGCCGCGGCATCCGTCACAGGATCGGTCCGTCGAACAGGCTGCGCCCGGCGCGGTCCTCGATCTCCACCACCCAAAGATCGGGATCGCGTTTCACCTGGCGCGCGATATAGGCGTCGGCCGCCGCTTCCTCGACCGGCGCTGCGCCGGTGGCCCTGAGCCAGGCAGGCTCGCCCTTGGGCGTGCGCGTCTGCGCGAGCACCGTGCAGCCGAGATCGAGCTGGTTGAGCTTGACGAGGATCGTGCCGGCATCGGCATCACCGCGCCGCGCCACCACCATCGGAATGGCGCGCTGCGACGAATAGCGCAGCGCCGCCGCCACGACGATATTGGTCTTGAGCCGCGGCTCCATCTCGATGGCGCAGCGACGGCCTAGGCGTTGCTCGGAAAATTGAGCTCGATCATCACGCGGTTGGGATCGGTGAGAAAGAGCTGGCGCAGCCTCGCGCTCGGCACGTCGTTCGCGCGGAATTTGAGGCCGAGCGCGCGCAGATGCCGGCAGGTCGCGTCGTAGTCGCTCGCAAGAAAGGCGATGTGATCGAAATTGCCGGTGTCCTCGCCCGGACCCGCGCCGATGCCGGCGCTTTCGGGCACGAGATGAACCACCGCGCTTTTTCCGACATAGAGCCAGTATCCGGGAAAGCCGAGATCGGGACGATCGCCGACGCGCATGCCGAGCGCCGTCACGTAGAAATCGCGCGTGCCTTCGAGATCCTTGGTGCGAACCGTCACGTGATTGAGTTCGGTGAGCGCCATCCTCGTCCCCCCAAAGCGTGGTTTACGCCAATTGCTGAATCGCAGAGAGCAGCCAATGCCCGCCCGGGCTGCGGACAAAGGTCCAAAGCTCGCTCGCCTCGCTTGCATGCTGCGGATCGCCGCCGACGATGAGCTCGGGCTCGCCCGGCTTGTTGTCGGCCCTTACGGTGTAATCGCGCGCGCGCCAATGCAGCAGCGCGGTGGCGTATTGCAGATTTCCTTCATCCCAAGCCTCGCGCACCTCGCCCTTGACGAGCTCGACATCGTCGACATGATTGACGACGCCTTCGCTCTGATTCTCGGCAAGCTGCTCGGCGAAATAAGACAGCATCTCGGGCGTCGCGTAGCGGCGCAGCGCGGCGAGATCGCCGCGGCTCCAACCCGTCTGCACGCCTTTGAGGATGTCCTCGAATTCCGTGTAATCCGAAGCCGTGACGCCGATCGTCGAGATACGCGGGCTGGCAGAGCCGCCGAACATCGATTGCGGCTGAAAGCCCATCGGGCTGCCGATCGGCGAGGGGCCGAGACCTGCGCCGCCGAGGCTCGAGCCGCCATAGGGCATCATCGTGCCGCGGCCGGCGAACAGCCGGAACGCGAACCACACCACGCCCATCAGCAGCAGCCACGAGAACACCGAGCCGATCATGCCGCCGAAGCCCCAGCCCATGCCCCAATGCGGGAACAGCATGCTGCCGAGCCAGGAGCCGAAGAAGCCGCCGAACAGGCCGCTGAAGAAAGGATGGCCATAGCCGTAGCCATAACCCGATTGATAGCCGCCATAAGGCGTGCTCGCGCCCGATTGCGGCGTGACGCTGCGCGCAATCGGCGCGCCGCCATTGTTGTATTGATAGGTGCCGAAGCCGCGGCTGCCCTGGCTCATGAAGCTCGATCCGCCGCCCATGCGATAGCTGCCGCCGGCGCGCGCATGGGCGAAATTTGGCCCTAATGCAAGCATGAGCGCCATCAAAACAACGAACCAGCTCCGCCTTATCATTGCCAAATTCCTCTTGCGATCCTATGGATCGCGCTAATATCTCGTCAGTCGCGCCCGCTTTCGCAAGGATGGCGCGGAGAAATTAGCTGTTACCCGGCCCGATGGGCAACCACGGTGGGAGGCCAAGGTGACGACCGCGACGGCACGAGAAGCCGCCATCGGCGATGGCGACCGCGACGGCGCATTGCAGCGCTATCGCAGGGTGCGCGCGCGCACGGAAAAACTGGCGGCGCCGCTCACGGCGGAGGACCAGACGGTCCAGTCGATGAGCGACGTCTCGCCGACGAAATGGCATCGCGCGCATACGAGCTGGTTCTTCGAGCAGTTTCTGCTGGCACGGTTCGCGCCGTCTTACAGCGCGTTCGATCCGCTCTACGGCTATTTGTTCAACTCCTATTACGAGGGCGCGGGCGCGCGTCATCCGCGGCCGGTGCGCGGGCTGTTGTCACGGCCGGGCGTCGACGAGATCGCGCGCTATCGCGCGCATGTCGATGCGGCGATGGGATCGCTGCTGGCGCGCGCGAGCGACGTGCGCTGGAGCGAGCTTGCGCCGCTTTTGGAGCTCGGCCTCAATCACGAAGAGCAGCATCAGGAATTGATCCTGATGGACATCAAGCATGTGTTCGGGCTCAACCCGCTCGATCCTGCCTATGTCAAACCGGCACCGGCGATCCATCGCCCGGCCGCGGCGCTCGACTACATCGAATTCGGCGAAGGCTTGCGCGAGATTGGTCATCGCGGCGCCGGCTTTGCCTTCGACAATGAGGGACCGCGCCACAAAATCTGGCTCGACGATTTTCGCTTAGGCTCGCGACTCGCAACCAATGGCGAGTATCTGGCGTTCATCGAGGATGGCGGTTATCGCCGGGCGGAATTCTGGCTCTCCGAGGGCTGGGCTGCCGTGCAGCAACAGGGCTGGACGGCGCCGCTCTACTGGCGCTGCGATGATGGCGCGTGGACGATCTTCACGCTCGCCGGCCGGCGGCCGCTCGATCGCGACGAGCCGGTCTGTCACGTCAGCTATTACGAGGCCGATGCCTTCGCGCGCTGGTGCGGCAAGCGCCTGCCGAGCGAAGCCGAGTGGGAGACCGCCGCGGCCGAATCGAATCTGGCGCCTGGCGGCAATCTCATGGATCGCGGGCGCTTCCATCCCGAGGCGACCGGGCCCGTGCCCTCGGGGACCCTGCATCAGATGATCGGCGATGTCTGGGAATGGACCGCGAGCGCCTATAGCGCCTATCCCGGCTTCCGGCCCTTGGCGGGCACGATCGGCGAATACAACGGCAAATTCATGTCGAACCAGATGGTGCTGCGCGGCGGCGCGGCCGTCACGCCCGAGGGCCATGTCCGGCTCAGTTATCGCAACTTCTTCCCGCCGGCCTCGCGTTGGGCTTTCGGCGGGATCCGCCTGGCGGAGGATGCATGAAAACCAACCGCGCGCGCGCCACCTTTCACGACCTTGCGCCGGAAGCGGAGAGCTTTCGCGACTGCGTGCTCGAAGGTCTGAGCCGGCGCGCCAAGTCGGTCCCGTGCCGCTTTCTCTATGACGCCCGCGGCTCGGACTTGTTCGAGGAGATTTGCGAGCTCCCCGAATATTATCCGACGCGCACCGAGACCGCGATCCTCGCCGCCCGAGCACCCGAGATCGCGGCGGTGATGGGCCCGCGCTGCGAGCTCATCGAATTCGGCAGCGGGTCGTCGCGCAAGGTGCGCTTGCTCCTCGATGCGCTCAGGGAGCCCGCGGCTTATGTCGCGATCGACATATCGGGCGAGGCGCTGCGCCAGGCCGCGAATGATTTGGCGGCATCCTTCCCCACTCTCGCGGTGGTCGCGGTCTGCGCCGATTACATGCGGCCGCTCGAATTGCCGGAGCTGCCGGCGGCGGGCGAGGGCAGCCGTCTCGCCTTCTTCCCCGGCTCGACCATCGGCAATTTGGAGCCTGCGCTCGCGATCGAGTTCCTTTCGGGCTGCCGCCGCGTCATCGGCAAGAGCGGCGCGATGCTGGTGGGCGTCGATCTGCAAAAGGATCCGGATATCCTCAACGCCGCCTACAATGACTCGCGCGGCGTGACGGCCGCCTTCAATCTCAATCTCCTTGCGCGCGCCAACCGCGAGCTCGGCGGCGATTTCAATCTCGACCGCTTTGCGCATGATGCCGCCTACGACGCCAAGGCAGGAAAAATCGAAATCTTCATTCGCAGCCGCGCCGATCAGATCGTCACGGTCGCCGGCCGGCGCTTCCGCTTCGCCGAAGGCGAGCGCATCCACACCGAGGATTCCTGGAAATACACCATCGCCGGCTTCCGCCAACTCGCGGTTCGCGCCGGCTATCGCCCGTCGCGCTGCTGGACCGATCCGGCCGCGCTGTTCAGCGTCCACCTGTTGACGCCGGCCTGAGCCGGCGAGGCATCAGCGTCGGCGCGGCATCGGCGGACGCGGGCGCTGCGGTGCCGCGACGGCGGCGGCGCGTTCGTCCTTGTGGCGGAAATTGATGCGGCCCTTCGTCAGATCATAGGGCGTCATTTCGACCGTCACCCGATCTCCGGCGAGAATCCGGATGCGGTTCTTCTTCATCTTGCCCGAGGTATAGGCGAGGGTTTCGTGACCGTTGTCGAGACGCACCCGAAACCGCGCATCGGGCAAGAGTTCGATCACCACGCCGTCGAACTCGATCAGATCCTCTTTAGCCAAAGTTTCTCCTTGAAAAAATGGCGGAGCGAAGCTGCGCGCCGCCGACGGTCTATTCCGCTTTGAGGTTGGCCGCGTTGACTCGCCCCTGCGGTCCCCGCTCCAGCTCATAGCTCAGCTTCTGGCCTTCGCGCAAATTCGCCATGCCGGCGCGCTCGACCGCCGAGATGTGAACGAATACGTCCTTCGAGCCGTCATCGGGCTGGATGAAGCCATAGCCTTTGGCTGCGTTGAACCATTTGACTGTACCCGTAGGCATTTGTCCCTCCGAAAGTTACCCTGCCGCGCCCGAGGCCGCGGATCGAACGCCGATTTGGATGGGACCGGGTCGGGCTCACTCAGAGCGTAATGACGAGGCCGACCCAAAGCGAGTTGACGATCTGGAAGGATAATCTTCCGCCGAGCGATTGCAACGGCGGAGTGGCCGGGTCGCAGTCGCGGATGGTGCAACGCAAAAAGCGGCTTCCGTCAGGCCTCCGCCTTGCTGCGGGCGAGCGCGGAGATCGCCTGTTCCGCCGCGGCGACGCCGCTGGTGAAAGCCGCATGCGCGGTGCCGAACTGATCGCGCGAGCAGGCTTCGCCCGCAAAGAAGATGCGCTCTTCGACCGGTCGCGCGAACATCGCGCGGTCGTCCGCATGCCCGGGCAGCGCCGACGAATAAGAGCCGCGCGCGAACGGGTCGCCGACCCAGGCTGAGCTCGCGAGCGGGCGCAGCCGCCGCCGGATATCGCCGCCATAGAGACCGGCGAGCTCGTCGATCGCGAAACCAGCCATTGCCGCCATGCCGGCGCGCTCGAGCTCCGTCGCCAGCCGGCCGCCGAAATAGCACGAGATCATCGGCCAGCCATGCGGACGGATCTGATAATTGCCGGTCGCGACGCGATCGAGCGAGCCGACGAAGTGACGATAGGCCGCCGCCGGCTCGGCCCCGTCGAGCGCGAGGAAGAGCTTGTTGGCGATGCCGAGCGGCAGACCCGCCGCGGCCGCGAGCTTCTCGGGCAAGGCGGGAGTGAAGCGCAAGCCTTCCTCGGCGATGATGTTGGTGGGCACCGTCACGATCGCGGTTTTCGTGGTGATGGTGCCGCGCGGCGTCGCGATGCGAAGCGCGGCGCCGCGGCGATCGATCTCGCGTGCCGCGGTGTTGAAGACGACGGGAAGATCGGCCCCACGGCTCGCGATCAAGGTGCCGTAGCCTTCGAGCACGCGCCAATTGACCTGAGTGTTGGCGTAGCGCGCATGGTCCTTGACCGACACCAGCTCGAGCTCGGCGCCGTTGGCCCAGGTGCTGATCGCGCCCAAGAGCGCGTTCCACGGCCCACCCTGGGGCAGCAGCGAGGAGGCCGGCCGATCCTCGCTCTCGAGCGCGGCGCGGTCATAGGCCTCCTCGAACGCGTCACGCGCGGCCAGCCAATCGGCATTGGCTGCCTCGCCGCGATGAATGGCGACGCGGCTTGCCCAATCGGGCGGCGTCTTGTCGAGGGTGAAGCCCTCCTCGACGGCGATGTTGCTCCAGGAATTGATGTCGGCCGAATGCAGCCATTCGCAGCCAAGATCGATCGGCTTGCCGAGCCGGGTCGGAACCGTCCAGGCGCGGCCGCCGAGGCGGCTGCGCGCCTCGATCACGAGGAACCGGAGCTTGCTCGATTGGAGGCGCTTTCCCGCGGCGACCCCGCCGGCGCCAGCGCCGATGATGACGACGTCGAAATTATCTCCATATTGCGCCATGGCAATCTCAACCGCTTCGTTCCATCATGCCACAAATGATCGACTGCGAGACCGTGGCCAATCTCATCCGCGAGACCGCCCATACGCTGATCATGCCGCGCTTTCGCGCGCTCGACAGCGGCGACATTCGCGAGAAGAAGCCCGGCGACCTCGTCACCATAGCCGACATCGAGACCGAGCGCGCGTTGACGCGCCGCCTCGGCGACATCGCCGCCGGCGTCCAGGTGATCGGCGAGGAGGGCGTGGCCGAGGACCCGCAGCGTCTGGCTCTGCTCTCGCTCGACGAGCCGGTCTGGATCATCGATCCGGTCGACGGCACCGCGAATTTCGCCCGCGGCGAGCCGGGCTTCGCGGTGATCGTCGCGCTGGCGCGCCAGGGGGCTGTGCAATCCGGCTGGATTTACGATCCCGTCAACGACCGCATGATTCACGCGGCAAGAGGCGAGGGCGCCTGGTCGGAGGGCCGCCGGCTCGCGGTCGCCGCCGAGCTGCCGGCCGACCAGATCACCGGCTCGGCTTATGGGCGTGCGAAGTCGGGTCAGCGCGCGGCCAAGGCGCTGAGCGCGAGCGACCGCATCCGCGCCGTCGAGAATCGCGGAAGCAGCGGCCTCGAATACATCGCCCTGGCCGAGGGCCGCAGCCAATTCTCGCTGCATTCGCGCTCGCTGCCTTGGGATCATGCCGCGGGCATGCTGATCGTCAGCGAGGCCGGCGGCCAGGCCGCGTTTCTCGACGGCACGCCCTATGATGCGCGCATTCCCGACCGCCCGCTGCTTGCCGCGGCGAGCGCGGCGGGGTGGCGCGCCGTCAGCGAGATCATTGCCAATTCATGAACGGCAAGACCTGCATCATCACCGGCGCAAGCGACGGGATCGGCCTCGAGACGGCGCGCCGCCTCGGTGCGCTCGGTGCGAGGCTCGTCCTTGTCGGGCACAACCGCGGTAAAGGCGAGGCCGCGCTGGCGCGGCTGCGCGCGCAATTGCCGGGTGCCGCGATCGAGATGCGCTACGCCGATCTGGCGCTTCGCAGCGAGGTGGTGCGCGTCGCATCGGAGCTGTTGCGCGCGGCGCCCCGCGTCGATGTGCTCGTCAACAATGCCGGCGCCTTCTTCGCGCGGCGCATGGTGACGCCCGACGGGCTCGAGCAAACATTCGCGCTCAACCATATGGGCTATGTCGTGTTGACGGAGCTTCTTCTCGAGCGCCTCGCCGCCTCGGCGCCCGCGCGCATCGTCAACGTCGCATCGGAGGCGCACCGCAAGGCAGCGCTCGACTTCGCCGATCTGCAATGCGCGCGTAGCTACAGCGGCTGGAAAGCCTATCAACGCTCGAAGCTCTGCAACATTTTGTTCACGCGCGCGTTGGCCCAGCGCCTCGCCGGCACGGGCGTCACCGCGAATTGCCTTCATCCGGGATTCGTTGCGACCAGTTTCGGCGACAACAATAGCGGCGTTGTCGGCTTCGGCATCGCCTTGGCCAAGCGGTTCTCGGCGATTTCGGTGGCGCAGGGCGCGGAGACGCCGGTTTACGTCGCGTCCGCACCCGCGCTCGAGGGGATCACCGGCCGCTATTTCGACAAGTGCAAGGAGCGTGCGCCGAGCGCGGCAGCCCAGGACGAAGCCGCCGCCGCGCGGCTGTGGCAGGAAAGCCGAGCGCTCGCAGGCTTGCCGTCCGATTCCTAATCGCCACATCTGTGGTTGGGGGATCCCTCCCAGCCACGGAGAAGCGGATGAGCACGCAAAGGGATGTCGCGGTTTTGGTCGGCAGCCTGAGAAAGGACTCCTTCAGCCGCAGGATAGCGCTGGCGCTCGCCGCTATGGCGCCCCCGTCGCTGAAGCTCGAGATCGTCGAGATCCGGCATTTGCCGCTTTACGACCAGGATGCAGACGCCAACGCGCCGGCCGCGTGGGCGAGCTTTCGCGACCGGGTCGCCAAGGCCGATGCCGTGCTCTTCGTCACGCCGGAATACAACCGCTCGATCCCGGGCCCGCTCAAGAACGCCATCGATGTCGGCTCGAGGCCCTCTGGCAAGAGCGCCTGGAACGGCAAGCCAGGCGCGATCGTCAGCGTATCGCCCGGCGCGATCGGCGCGTTCGGCGCCAACCATCATTTGCGCCAGGCCCTGGTCTTCCTCAACGTGCCGGCCATGCCGCAACCCGAAGCCTATGTCGGCGGCGCCGACAAGCTGTTCGATGCCGAAGGCCAGATCGCCAATCCGGGCACGCGCGATTTTCTCGCCAAGTTCCTCATCGCCTTCGCCAGCTGGATCGAGCGCTTCGGCCGCTGATCACGGCCATAGCGCCCGCGCGATGAAGACGACGCCGATCGCGCCGAAAAACAGCGCGGCGATGTAGTTCATCTTGCGGATCGGCAGTCGGCCCGACAGCGCGTCGCCAAGAAACACCGCCGGCACGTTGGCGATCAGCATGCCTGTGGTCGTGCCGGCGACCACCGCAACGAGGTCCGGATAGGCCGCCGCCAGCGCCAAGGTCGCGACCTGGGTCTTGTCGCCGATCTCGGCGATGAAGAAGGTCACCAGCGTCGTAACGAACGCGCTGCGGTTGCTGACCTCGCGGCCGGGCTTGAGCGTATCGGCGCGCAGCACCCAAACGGCCATTGCAACCATGCTCACGCCCACCGTCACGTCGAGCACCACGGGCGTGAGCAATGTCCCGAGCCACGCGCCGAGCAAGCCGGCGACCGCATGATTGGCGATGGTGGCGAGCAAAATCCCCAGCACGATCGGCCAGGGCTTGCGGTAATGCGCCGCGAGCGCCAGGGACAAGAGCTGCGTCCGATCGCCGATCTCGGCGATGGCGACGCTCGACAATGAAATGAGAAAGGCTTCCATGCGCAGTGGGAGATCCAGGCCGACGGCAGGAGACCACGGCCCGCCATCCTCCGCTCGGCAACGGAGAACGCAAACCGTTGGTCTCGCCATGCTTTGAAAACGCCGCGGGCCAAGTCGCGCCGACGGTCTCAAAGCCCCATGCGCCATGGAAGCGGCAGAACCGCAGCCAAGCATGTTGACGCATGGCCCGGTGAACACCCGGGCGGCTACTCCCCAATGCGTACGCGCGAGGATAGCCGACGCTACCCTCCCAAGCAATGAGGGCTTGGGAGGCGGGCGCAAAGCAACTATATGGATGCAACCATGGCGGCGCGAAATCCCTACGAAGTGCTTGGCGTCAAGAAGGATGCGACGGACGCGGAGATCCGGCGCGTCTATCGCGATCTCGCCAAGCGCCATCACCCTGATCTCAACCCCGGCAACAAGCAGGCCGAAGCCCGCTTCAAGGAGATCGCTGCGGCCTACGACCTGCTCTCCGACAAGGAGAAGCGGGCGCGCTATGACCGCGGCGAGATCGATGAGAGCGGCGCCGAGAAGCCGCGCGCCTATTCCTATCAAGATTTCGCCGGCGCGGCGCCCGGCGCCAAATATCGCGCTGCGGAAGGCGTCGAGCCCGAGGATCTCGATGATCTCTTCGCGTTCTTCAGCCGCGGACAGGGCGGGCGCGCTGGCGGGGGTAGCTTCCGCATGCGCGGCGCCGACCGGCACTATGCGCTGACCGTGGGCTTTCTCGACGCGGTCAACGGCGCGCGCCAGCGCCTGGAGCTGGCGCCCGGCAAGAGCCTCGAGGTTTCGATCCCGCCTGGGGTGCGCGACGGCCAGGTGCTGCGGCTCGCGGGCCAGGGCGATCCTGGCATCGGTGGCGGCGGCGCAGGCGACGCGCTGATCGAGATTCACGTGGCGCCGCATCCGCTGTTTCGCCGCGACGGCGACGATATTCGCCTCGACCTGCCCGTGACGCTCGCCGAAGCGACGCAAGGCGCCAAGGTCACCGTACCCATGCCTTCGGGCGCCGTGACCCTGACCATTCCGCCTGGCTCCAACAGCGGCACTGTCTTGCGGCTGCGCGGCAAGGGCGTCGGCGGTCGCGGCGACGCGCTGGTCACGCTGCGGCTGGTGCTGCCGGAAAAGCCGGATAGCGAGCTCTCCGCCTTCTTGAAACAGTGGGAAGCGAAGCATCCCTATGATCCGCGCAAAGGCTTAAGCGTATGATCGCCTTCGAGACCGTGCTGCGGGAAGTCAAAGGGCTCGACGCCGACGAGCTCGAGCGCTGGATCGCCGTGCGCTGGGTCAAGCCCGAGCGTCGCGGCGAGGCCTATCTCTTCCACGAGATCGATGTCGCGCGCATTCATCTCATCGTCGAATTGCGGCATGAGCTGATGATCGACGATGAAGCGATGCCGGTCGTGCTCCAACTGCTCGATCAGGTCTATGCCTTGCGCCACCGGCTCAACTCGCTCGCCCAGTCGATCGAGTCTCTTCCGCCCGAGATCAAAGAAAAGCTTCGCGCATATTTCGAGGCTTGAGCCATGTCGAACATTGTCGCGGTGCGGCCCGCCTTCCGGACGATCGGGGCGGTGGTGATCGGGAACGCGCTCGATTGGTACGACTTTGCGTTGTACGGCTATCTCGCGGTCCCGATCGGAACGCTGTTTTTTCCGGCGCAGTCACCGTGGACCTCGCTGCTCTCTTCGCTCGCCGCCTTTGGCACCGCCTATATCGTCCGGCCGCTCGGCGGCGTTGTCCTGGCGCAGCTCGCCGATCAGTGGGGACGCCGCAACACGCTGATCCTCGTCATCGCCGTGATGACGCTCGGCACCGCGCTCATCGCCGTCGCGCCGGGCTATGCCACGATCGGCGTCGCGGCGCCTGTGATCATCGTCGCGAGCCGGCTGCTGCAAGGCTTCTCCGCGGGGGGCGAATTCGCGAGCGCCACGGCCTTCCTGATCGAGGCCGCGCCACCATCGCGCCGTGGTCTCTATGGCGCCTGGCAGCTCGCGGGACAGGGGATGGCGATCCTGCTGTCCGGCCTCGCCGGCGCGCTGGTGGCGACCGCACTGACGCCGGAGCAATTCATGGCCTGGGGCTGGCGCATGCCGTTCTTTCTCGGCCTGGTGATCGGCCCCGTCGGCTATTACCTGCGGCTGCGGCTGAAAGAATCGCCGAGCTTCCTCGACGAGCGCGCGCGGCACCGATCAGGCCGCTCTCCGCTCGTCGAGCTCGCCGTGGCCTATAAGCGCCGCGTGCTGCTCGGCTTTGGCCTGGTGATCGGCGGCAGCGCGGCCCTCTACGTGCTGTTCGTGTTTATGCCGACCTACGCGATCCGGGTGCTGGGGCTCGATCTCAGCGCCGCGTTCGTCGCACCGGTGGTCGCCGGCCTCACCGTCAGCGTGTTTTGCCCAATCCTCGGGCTGGTCTCCGACAAGATCGGGCGCAAGAGCCTGCTCGTTGTCTCGATGGCCGGTTTGCTCGCCGCGCCATATCCCTGCTTCTTGTGGCTGCATCAGGGACGGAGCGTCGGACATCTTGCCGCGGTCGAATTCGCCTTCGGAGTGATCTTTTCGTTTTCCGGCGGCCCTTTCAACGCGGCGCTCGGCGAGCTCTTTCCCATGCGCTTGCGCGCGAGCGGATTGGGTGTCGCCTACAATTTCGCCGTCGCGCTGTTCGGCGGATTGGCGCCGCTGGTCGTCGCATGGCTGATCATGCGCACCCATGACCCGCTCGCGCCGACCTATTACGTCGCGGCATGCGCGACGGTCGGTCTCTTCGCGGCGCTGGCCTGGCCTTCCCGCGGCACGGCGACATAATCCCGCGCCAAATCCGGCCGATGCGCCGGCCTCAAGCCTCGGCTTCGGCGCGCTGGCCCTCGAAGGGAAGGATGGCGATGTCCGGCCGGCCCATGGGACGGCGCAGATTGCCGGTCTCAGGCCGCAACCACGATTCCATCGCGGTCTCGCGGTCGATCGAGGTGAACTCGTATTTGTAGAGCTCGCTGCCCTCGCCGGGGCGCGTCCGCCAGATGCCGAGCTCCATGGTCGGCAGACCGTAGACATCGAACAAATGCCGGCGCGCGAGCGCCCCCTCGATGATCCCGGTGAGCCACGACCAGCGCCAATGGCACAGCACCCAGAGCGTGTGGAGGCGCAGCATCGCCGCCAGCGTGGTTCCGCCCGTCACCTCCTGGGCGAGAAAGATCGAGCCCGAGAACACCACGTAGGTGGAGCGGATGGTCTTGGCGATCGGCGCGCGCACGATGCAGCGATCGGCAGCGCTCCACATGGTCGCCGGGTTCTCGACCCAGAAGCGGCCGCTCTCCATCTCCTTCGCCAGGCTTTCCTCGCACCAGATCAGCCGCGACGCGATGCAGCCCTTGGGCACGCCGTCGCGCAGCAGGGCAAGGACGACCGTGTCGTCGGGGGTCGCGTGCGGGTGATAGCGCGGATCGTTGGTCTGAATGAGGCGTTTCATCCGGCCGTTGCTGGCGCGATAAAGCTTCTCGACCGTGCCGAGCTCGTGACCGATGACCGCCTGAAGCCCTTGATCGTCGAGGGCGCGCAAGAGCGGCGGCACGATCTGGGTTCCCGCGACCCGAACGCTGTCGAGCGACAGAAAATCCCCGGGATTGAACGCGTCGAGATAGTCGATGAAGTCGTTGTCGAAGAAATCGAACTCGTTGACGATGAAATTAATGTTCCGCATGTTGCTCAAGCCTCCGGCCCTGGTGACGTGGCGTTCTCTCCTGGGCCGCGCGGGAGAGCGCCAACTTGCACACCGCGTGCTTCGCCGGGATAGGGTAGACCGACTCGACTGTTTCCTCTCCCCCGATTGTGCGGGCGCGCGATCAGCCGGGCCGAGCGCGGCGAGCCGCGGTCACAACGATGATCGATCCTCGCGACACAACACCCCGGCCAGCACCATGTTGACGTTGATCCCGTCGCTCGCGAGCGGCAGCAGCAGCGCTTCGTAGCGGCGCGGCAGATCGCCGATGATCTCTTCGCCGACTTGATGAAACGGCGCGCGCGATTCGACCGTCGCGGTCAGGCATTTGCGCGCAACCGCGACAAGCCCAGGCGTGCGCAGTCGGTCCGTGCACTGGCCAGTGAGATTGCCCCCCATCCACCATTCGAGCTCGGTCCCTTGCAGGCGAATGCGGAACCGCAGCGGATCGCGCAGCACGTCGACCAGGACGAGATGTCCGAGGATGAAGCGAAGGTCAGCTGGGTCGATATCGGTCCGCGAGGGCAGGGGGCGGCCGCCGCGCTCCTTGTCCCAATAGGCGTAGAGAGCGTTCAGCCGCGGGTCGATGAAACGATGCTCGCGACGCGCGCTCGTGCGCGCGAGGGCGCCGTGCCCGGCCTTCCTAGCCACGTCCGCCGCCGCGGGCGAGCGATTTTGGCTCGGCGGCCGACGGCTCAAATTGCGCTTGACCGCCCGGGCGGACCGCTTCTTCCCCAACCGAGATCGCCGCCGCTCCGACGAGCAAGGCGGCTTCGGCAAACCCCATCGCGGCAAGATTGCCGGACAGGAGTTTCAGATGGCGCGCGACATACCAAGCTTGCCGACGATTGCTGCGTTCCACTTGCCCACTCCTTCACGGCGGCCACCCCGCTCGCGCCCCTTTTGGCCGGCCTTGCAGACACTTCGTTAATGAGAGACAATTACTCTAAAGGGGTAGCCAGAGTTGGTGCCCCGACCGACAGATTTGGGTTGAGCAGGTGGCCGGAGATTTCGAATCGCGATTTCGCGACGCGCTCAGACGGCGGCTTTATCCCCACGCTCCGCTGCATCTGAAGCAGATTGCGCGCGGCATCGGCCGCGCGGAAAACACGGTCGCGCGCTGGTGGCGGGGCGAGACGCGTATCCTCGCCGACGATCTTCACCGGCTCGCCGAATTTTTCCTCGAGCGCGGCGACCGCGAATTCCTGCCCGAAATCTTTGCCGATCTCATCCCCGCGACGGCGTTGCCCGATGAATTGGCCACCTCGGTGCTATCGCTGGTCCGCACCGCGCTGACGGAATCCGGCGCGGCGCGCGCCGCCAGCCGCGAGCGCATGAGCTGGTTCAACGCCGACGGCGCGATCCTCTCGGCGCCAGCGGGTCATGACGCCTATGTCCGCGAGGCGCTGCAATTGCCCGGCATTGGCGGCGACCCTGCCGCCTATGCGATGCGTGTGCTCGGCTGGATCGCGCTCAGCGAGGATGCCGGCGCGGTCGCGATCCGGCATGATGGACGCCGGGTCGCGCCGCTCGCCGCCGAACGCATCGGCCTGTGGCTCGAGGAAAACGCCGCCCGCATTGGGCGGGTGAAGCGCGGCGTGCTGATGGATGGGCTGCTGGTCGAAGCTCATCACGGCAGCGCGCTCGAGGCCGCCAACGCAATCGGCAGCGTGGCCTCGATCGTCAAGATCACGCGCCGGACGTGGTCCGTGCGGCCGCTCCCGCTCGACAGCGTCGCCGATGCGCGCTTGAAGGCGCTGCTCGTGGCTTATCACCGGCAGCCGGCGCAGCTGGTCCATGCCGCGGCCGCTATGGGCGCGTTCACCACGAGCAGCCTCTTCGGCGTCAGCGGCGACGAGGTCACCTCGCATTGCGTCGGCACGGATCTGGGATTCGATCCCCGCATGGTCGAAGGGCTGAACGTGCTGGCGCGCCCCGATACCGAATATGCGCTGATGCTGCAGGCGCGGGTGTTGAAGGCGCGGCGCGAAGGGCCGATCTACAACGAGCTCCGCGGCACGATCGACGCCTTCAATGTGCGCTATCTCAATCTCGCCCTGCCGGAAGCGGGTCCCAACGGCCGCGTTCTCACCTCGTCGGTGGTTCTCGAACGGGAACTGATCGCGGCGTGACGTCGGTGCCGTGCTCAAAGACTTGCCGGGTTTCACCGTGCCACGCCGGCTGCGGGGCCGCGCGATGATCGAAGTCCTGCTGCTGCTTCACGTCCTCTCTGCGGTGGTCTGGGTCGGCGGCATGTTTTTCGCGCATCAAATGGTCCGCCCCTCGGTCGCCGCGCTCGATCCGCCGGTACGCCTCGCCTTGTGGCGCCGCATCTTTCAGAAATTCTTTGCCTGGGTCTGGGCGGCGGTGGTGCTGCTCCTGGCGAGCGGGCTTGCCATGCAAGGCCTTGGCGTCGTCGGCCTTCATGTCAACATCATGGAAGGCCTCGGCATCATCATGATGCTCGCCTTCGGCCATTTGTATTTCGCGCCCTGGAAGCGCTTTCGCCGCGCGGTGGACGGTTCCGACTTCGCCGCCGCGGCCAGACAGCTCAACCAGATCCGCCGCATCGTCGAACTCAACCTCGCGCTCGGCTTGATCGTCGTGGTGATCGGCGCGACCGGGCGCTACTGGGGCTGAGCCCCATGCTGAAGCTCTACGATCTCGCCGGTGCCGAAGCCGATCGGCGGTTCAGTCCTTATTGCTGGCGCGTCAAGATGGCGCTCGCCCATAAGGGCCTTGAGGCGGAGACCATTCCCTGGCGCTTCACCGACAAGGATGCGATCGGCTTCAGCGGTCAGGGCCGCGTCCCCGTCCTGGTCGATGGCGAGCGCTGGGTCAATGATTCCCGGGCAATCGCCGACTATCTCGAGACCGCCTATCCCGATCGGCCGTCGCTCTTCGGCTCGCCCGCCGCCAAGGCCTTGTCGCTCTTTCATGTGCGCTGGGCCGAGGCGACGATGCATACGGCGATGCTTCGCCTCATTGTGCTCGACATCTGGAAGCACGCCGATCCCAAGGACAAAGCCTATTTCCGCCAAAGCCGCGAGGAGCGCCTTGGCTTGACGCTCGAGGCGGCCGTGGCCGATCGGGCGGAGCGCCTGCCGGCGTTTCGCGAGACGCTGTTGCCGCTGCGCCTGACCTTGAAGGCTCAGCCATTTCTCGGCGGCGCCGCGCCGCTTTACGCCGATTACGCGGTGTTCGGCGCCTTCCAATGGTGCCGCTGCATCAGCGACTTCAAGCTGCTTCTGCCGGATGACCCGGTCTACGCCTGGCGGCAGCGGATGCTCGATCTCTTCGACGGCTTGGCGGGGCGTGCGAAGGGCTATCCGGTTTAGCGCGCCTGCACGGCCGGCTTAGAAGAACCGCAGCCACAGATAGATCTGACAGAGCACGATGCTCATCAGCGTCAGCGGGGCCGCCCATTTCGTATAGGTAAGAAAATCGAACCGCACGCCGTTGCGCTGCGCGAAGCCCGCGACCGTGAGATTGGCCGAGGCGCCGATCAGCGTGCCGTTGCCGCCGAGGCACGCGCCCAGGGACAAGGCCCACCACAGCGGCAGCAACGCCTCTTCGCCGCCGAAAGCGGGCGCGAGCAGCTTGATCAGCGGGATCATCGCCGCGACGAACGGAATATTGTCGATCAGCGCCGAGAGCACGGCCGATGCCCAGAGGATCGCCGACGCGGTAATCGCGAGATTGCCGTGAAACGCCTTCACCAATGTCTGCGCGACCGCGGCCATGGCGCCGGTCGAGACGAAGCCATGCACCACGACGAACAGGCCGACGAAGAAGAAGATCGTGATCCAATCGACATCGCCATAGACGCCGACGATGCGCGCCGCTTGCGCCTCGCGATGATGGGCGAGATTGTCGAGTAGCATCAGCGCCGCGGCGCCGATGAGCGCGATCGAGCCGGGCTCGAGGCGAAGCGCGCGCGCGAAGATGAAGGCCAGCAGGGTTGCGGCGAAAACCGCGATGGCGATGCGCAAGAGGCGCGGATCGGTGATCGCCGAGGATGCCTTCAGCGCCATCACCTCGGCGCGCGCCGCGGCGGATGCCGCCGCGGACCGGCCCCAGATGAGATGCGTCGCAGCGAGCTGAAATGCCAGCACGACGAGGATGATCGGCGTCAGGCCGAGGATGAAGGCGTTGAAGCTGAGGCCCGCGGCCGAGCCGATCATGATGTTCGGCGGATCGCCGATGAGCGTGGCGGTGCCGCCGATGTTGGACGCCATCACCTCGGCAAAGAGAAAAGGGAAGGGCGCGATCTTGAGCCTTTGCGCGATCGACAAGGTGACCGGCGCGATCAGCAACACGGTGGTGACATTGTCGAGGAGCGATGAAACCAGAGCCGTGACGGCCGAGAGGAGGATGAGCACGCCAGCGGGCGAGGCGTTGACCAGCTGTGCCGAGCGCAACGCGAGAAATTCGAAAATGCCGGAGCGGCGCGCGATCGCCACCAGCACCATCATTCCCGTGAGGAGGGCAATGGTGTTGAAGTCGATGCCGCGGATGGCCTCATCCTGATCGAGCACGCCGGAGAGGATCATGAGGCCGGCGCCGAGAATGGCGAGGATCGAGCGGTCGAATCGGTCGGAGATGACCAGCGCATAGGTCACGACGAGGATCGTCGCGGCGACGAGCACCGGACTCAATCCGAAAATGACGCCCGAAGCCACGCTCCCCCCGAGACCGCAATGAGACCGCTCAAGCTTATGCGGCGCCGCGCGTTACGGCTAGTCTCGTCACGCTATGATACGGCGCGCGATTGACGCTTTTGCCGCGCACGACTTAAGATCGCCGTGCGCCGGTTGTTTGGAGATGCGGCAACCAGCGAGGGGGAACGCAATGGACGAAGGCCCGCGCAAGAGCCGCCATCGGTGGTGGTATCTGCTTTTGCTGGTTCAGTTTGCGCTGTGCCTGTGGGTTCCTCTCTACAACAGGCTCGAGCCGAGCTTCATCGGTCTTCCCTTCTTCTATTGGTTCCAGCTGCTTCTCGTGATCATCGGCGCCGTCCTGACGGCGATCGTGTATTTCGCGACCGAGAAATAGCGCTGCGCTCGAGGACCCCGCGTGACAAACGTCAACTGGACCATTCTGATCATCTTCGTCGCGCTTTTCGGCTTCATCACCTGGCTCGGCTTCGCTGCGGCGCATTGGCGCAAGGGCGATCTCGAGCAGTTGAGCGAGTGGGGCTTGGGCGGGCGCCGCTTCGGAACTATCGTCACGTGGTTCCTGATCGGCGGCGACATCTACACTGCCTACACCTTCGTTGCCCTGCCGGCTCTGGCCTATGGCGCGGGAGCGGTCGCATTCTTTGCGGTTCCCTACGCGATCATCATCTATCCTATCCTCTTCGTCGTCTTTCCGAGGATGTGGCAAGTCTGCCGCCGGCACGGCTACATCACCGCGGCGGATTTCGTCCGCGGCCGCTATGGCAATCGCTGGCTCGCTCTGGCGATTACACTCTCGGGCATCGTCGCGACCATGCCGTACATCGCGCTTCAACTCGTCGGGCTGCAGGTGGTGATCGGCGGCATGGGCATCTCTGGCGCGGGCTGGGCCGGCGACCTGCCGCTGATCGTCGCGTTCATCATCCTCGCGGCCTTCACCTATACGAGCGGCCTACGGGCGCCGGCCGCGATCGCTTTCGTCAAGGATGCGCTCATCTACCTGACCGCCTTCGCTGCGGTGATTGTGATTCCCATCGAGCTCGGCGGGTTCGGCAAGATCTTTGCCGCCGTTCCAGCATCCAAGCTGTTGCTGGCGGCGCCCCACGGCGCGACCACCGGCGCCTATGGCGCCTATGCCACCCTGGCGCTGGGCTCGGCGATGGCGCTTTTCCTCTACCCCCATTCGATGACCAGCATCATGAGCGCGAGCAGCGGACACGCGGTCCGCCGCAACGCGGCGATGCTGCCACTCTATTCCCTGATGGTCGGCTTGCTGACCTTGCTCGGATTCTTCGCCATCGCGGCGGGGATCGACAAACTTCCGGAATTTGCCGACGGCTTCGCGCGGTTCAAAGCGAACTTCGTCGTTCCGGCAATATTGCTGTGGGGATTTCCGTCCTGGTTCGTCGGCATCGGCTTTGCCGCAATCGGCATCGGCGCGCTAGTTCCGGCGGCGATCATGTCGATCGCCGCAGCAAATCTCTATACGCGCAATATCCACCGCGAATTCTTCAACCCCGCGATCGCACCGAAGGACGAGGCGCAGATCGCGAAATGGGTCTCGCTGATCGTGAAAGCCGGCGCGCTGATCTTCATCCTGTTTCTGCCGCTGCAATACGCCATCCAGCTACAGCTCCTCGGCGGCATCTGGATCATCCAGACCTTTCCCGCCGTGGTGTGCGGGCTGTTCACCCGCAAGCTCAATGACTGGGCGCTGTTCTTCGGCTGGCTC